>DATBXH010000394.1:0-2348 GCA_036514375.1 Bacteroidales bacterium
AGTGAACAGCTTTTGCATATTATTGATGATATTATCGATATATCGAAAATTGAAGCTAACCAACTTAAAATTGTTAGAAATAATGTGGTAATAAGTGATCTGCTATCTGATCTGCTCCTTTTCTATGAAAATGAAAAGGTACATATGAGTAAGGCCGAAATTGAGATCAAGGCAGAGATTTCTCCCTTATTGAAGAATACGACGATTAATACGGATGAATCGCGTTTGCGACAGATACTCATGAATTTAATTTCTAATGCTTTAAAATTCACTGAAAGAGGATGTGTTACGTTCGGTTTCACACAACATCCAAAGCAAATAGAATTTTATGTTTCCGATACAGGAATAGGCATACCTCCAAACAGGCAATCTCAGATATTCAAACGTTTCAGGCAACTGGACGAAACATTTACACGACGTTTCGGAGGTACGGGGCTTGGTCTGGCTATTTGTGAAGGTTTAATTAAATTGTTGGGAGGACGAATTTGGGTTAAGTCTGAGGTAAACGAAGGAGCAACATTCTATTTTAATATTCCTACGGATGAAGAGGGCGCAATTGCAGTGAGCCCCAAAAAAGAGAAAGAAATGACCGGAGAATATGACTGGTCTGATAAAACTATCTTAATTGTTGAGGATGATGAAATCAATCAGGAATTTCTTGTAGCCATTTTGGGACCTTCAAATGCAAATATAATAACAGCTTCGACTGGCGAGGAGGCCGTGTCGATTTGTGGTTCCGATAAAAGCATCGATCTTGTTTTAATGGATATTCGTCTTCCTCAAATGAACGGTTACGAAGCCTTTAGTATAATTAAAAAAGAAAATCCGTTGCTTCCTATGATTGCACAAACTGCTTTTGCGATGACGGAGGATGCTTCTCGTTGTCTTGAATTAGGTTTTTCCGATTACATTTCGAAACCTATTAACCGTAAGAGTTTGCTATCCATGATTAACAGATTGTTAGTGGAAAATCACAAAAAAATTTAAAACAGTTTCAATCTTTAATGTTGTTAAAAAACAGTGAATTGAAGATTATTTGCAAATAATCTTGTTAGATAAGTTTAAAAGATCTGAAAGTTTTTTTTAGATTTGTATCATAATTATACTACTATGGCAATTCAAGACTACTGGAATGAGGAATGGAAACAGATCCAGTTTAAAGGTTTAAACGAGGAGGAAATCTACCAGATTTCAAATTATGGCCGTGTAAGGATTTACAAAGAAGCGAGAGACGAATGGAAAATTCTGAAATCGGCAAACGTAAAAGGATATCGTTATTTTACGTTTAAGTCAAATATTGATTGGAAACATAAAGTAACTAAGCCATTGCACAGATTGGTTGCGGAACTGTTTTGTGAGCAATCTTCCCCTGATCATAAGTTTGTTATCCATATTAATTACGTTAAGGATAACAATTATTATAAAAATCTTAAGTGGGTAACTCAGGAGCAGCTTACGAAACATAATTTGAAAAATCCTACGGTGATCAAATCAAGGAGAAAAGGTGTCATTACTAATTCTAAGCTTACCGAAACCCAGGTTATAAGATTAAAGATGAAGCTCAAACGGAGTAAGAATCCATTATATAAAATTGCCAAAGAATTTGGAATTACTCATACCCAGTTAAACCGGATACGTTCCGGCGAGAATTGGGGACATATTAAGGTTGATTAAGACCTGCTAACTACTACATGTAAGGCCGGTAGCTTGTTTAGCTCCGGCCTTTTATATTCTAAACCTGAGAAAGACTCCCAATGGCAATCGCTTTCCCGATTGATCAGGTAAATACAATTCTCCCATTTCATAGGATTTTCCCATTGGAAAATGTGCTTTAATTAGGTTTTCGGTAATTAAAGCAGAGAATCCCATTGAATATAGATTAAGAACAAAAAAAGCATCCTTTTTTTCAAGTAACTGACTGCAAATCTTTATTAATTCGTTGATATTTTCTTCCAGAACCCATTTCTCTCCTTCCGGTCCCCTCCCATAGGCCGGCGGGTCCAGGATGATTCCATGATAAGTTTTCCCCCGCTTTATTTCGCGTCTCACATATTTTAGTGCATCCTCAACTACCCATCGGATACCATCCAGTTTACTTGCCTGTTGGTTTTCTGCAGACCAGTTAATAACCTGTTTTACGGAATCAACATGGAGAACATCTGCTCCGGCTGCTTTAGCAGCCAGCGAAGCACCTCCTGTGTATGCGAATAAATTTAAAACCCTGGGAGTTGCAACATTTGTAGTTTTAATTGTTTGATAGATATAGTTCCAGTTTTCGGCTTGCTCGGGAAAAAGACCAACATGTTTAAAAGCCGTTAATCCCAGACGCATTTTTAGTCTTAGTCCTT
>DATBXH010000395.1:0-4141 GCA_036514375.1 Bacteroidales bacterium
ACAGCCGTTTAAGCTTATCCAGCTCATGCCGAAGATAAAGATTGTCGGCTTTTAACTGGTCGATTTCTGCTTCTTTTTTCTCAAGAAGATTGTAAGTCTCCTCTCTATCAATATTGTCTTGTAAAGCGTTTCCCATCACGGGTTTAAAAATAACAAAATATCTTTATACACCTTACAATTATGTGGGTTTTTTATGCACTTTTTCTCAAGTAAAACCGCTTACGCATTTTTATGTCTTTTAACGATACCCCTTCGATCATCATCACAAGCTGCGACCATGTCAGTGCCCCATTATTTAACGACGGGACTTCAAAATTGCCACTCTCTAAACGCTTATAATACATTACAAATCCGCCGTTCTCCCAATGAAGCAATTTTACATGGGTGCGTCGCCGGTTTAAAAACACATATACTTCTCCACTGGTAGGACTGCGACCAAGCTTGCTCTGTACAATTCCACACAGCGAGTTAAAGCTTCCCCGCATATCAGTGGGTATGGCATACAGAAAATACTGATGCGAGGAGGTCAGGGAAAACATTTTTTATAATAATCCAATAAATGAACGGATAACCGACAAGTCCTGACCCTGTGGTAATTTTAACCGCACCCCGTTGGGATAGATTATTTCTATTTCATTTATGAAATGAATGGATTGTGGTAACTCTACCGGGATAAACTTATCCTCTTGTTTTACCTGTGATTCATGGTATTTCTTTTTCCAATAGTAAAAATTGGCCTGTGATAGACCTTGTTGTTCACAAAATGCTTTGTTGCTAAGGCCGCTTTCACTGCAGGATTCAATGAGGGTAAACATTTCTTCCCCCCGTTTGTGCTTTGCTGAATTTTCCATAAATTACTTTTGTCCCAAAGCTAATATGTGGTATTTTGCTTTGCAAGATGCACACTACCGGAGGCTTACATTGCGATAGCATATTTAACATAATGCGCAATTATGTGTCCGCTTCGCACAACCTGCGGAATAATTGATTGATTCAAGGTGCAGGTTGTCACATAATTCGTCACTATGTTAAATAGCTCTTTTAAGCGGTTGTGGCGCGATCATTTTTATGTGCACAGCACAGAAAACCACAATATTCCCCACCACCCTTCAAAGGTGCAGGGGTAAAAGAAGCTATGTCATATTTTGTGCTTGCGGTACATGCCTCATTCTTCACTCCATTCCGCTTCGGGCTTCCGTTCCATCACTTCACATATCCGGAAAGTTGTTCGTTCTTCCACTCCCGACCCTCCGCTACATTTCACTCATCAATCGGCAAAAACCTCGGCACTCTCAGCAAGCGTTTCGTCTCCATTTCATTACACCTCAACCCTTGCCTTTAGAAATCGGTATAGCTTTTTTTTCCCAAGCGACATGTTTACCCCGAATACCCTGCAAATCCCCACCACCCTTTAGCGGTGAGGGGCATAACATATTTAAATGGCCATTTGCTTGCGGCACATGTCTCTTTTTTTGTTTCATTACGTTCCAGGGCTTCATTCCGTTCGTACCTCTCTGCACTACGACCCTTACACTCCATTTCACTGCAAAAGTGCCATAAGCCTCAGTAACCCATGCAAGCATGGCCCCTTCACTGCATTCCGCAACTTAACGCCGGAGCTACATTCCACCGCTGCAAAAACAAATGACATAATTTTTTTTACATCGGTATTTGCTTTCACTGCAGTTCCATTCCGCCCTGCTATTGCTTCATTCAGTTCGTTGCCACCCTTGCCTTTCCAAACCCATTCAGCGGTATGCCCTGCGTCATCATTACCCCAAAACCGACAATGTTCTCACTAGTATCTTTAATTTTTATTGATTGAAATCCGGAAGAAAGACAAAGCGGAATATCAAAAATTAAAAAAAAGCAAAGTTAGGCCGTCCGCTACGGCTTTTCAAGGTCAGGCCCTTCGGGTTTTTGTAAAAAATCTCCACACCTCCTGCGTCGGGTAGTATTTTTTCAAAAAACCTTGACAAGCCTTCACGTCCAGCCTGTAAAAGCGGCTTTCTTTTTCTTTTTTCTCTTTTTTTCTTCTTCTTTTAAAAATATGTGTGCGCAGTGCAGCGAGCAAAAACTTAAACGCGCGTACCATGCAAACATTTACCGTAAAATCAGCATCAGTTAAGTCTGAAATCAAAAAACCTCATTTCTGGGTTCTCTGCAAAGGAATGAATAGTGGAAAACCGCTTGTAATACCTTGTCCAAATTCATTCCGTATTGAAACCGATTCCGAAGTATTCAAAGAAATGCTTTACTGGGTTTCATTTGCTCTTTGGAAGGGAAAAGCTTTTCACCCATATTTGATCGGATCAGTAATCCCGTTTATTCGAATTGGAGATTACAAGCAGCTTGTTTGCGAAAAATTGGAAGTAGTAAACGAAAGTCCGGCCGAGTTCGCCAAAACAATTAAGAAATTACGTTTAATTGAATTGAAGGAAAAACAATTTAAAGAAAACTTGCAGCTCATCCAGGAGCTTAAAAAGGCATATATACACCGTTATTTCAACCGTCGTTGAGACCTGGCCATAAAAAAAGCCTGGAGCTGATCCCGGGCTTTCCAAAAACTCAAAAACTTGGGGTTTTCATTCCCCATCAACAGTGGTCTGTGCAATGGCAGTCATCACACTACCTGCAACGGTCAAGTAACTTGCAACAGTTACAATGGTTGCCGGCAGTGCCACCGGTGCCGCTATAATGGCACCGCCGACAGCAGCCAAACACAAACCAACATTCCGGACGATCCGGAAAAACTTTGAGGTTGGAGCAGTCAACCGCTCAACCAACGATAAATTTTTAGTTGCCATCCTTTATATTTTTAAAGATGAATGTTTCAACATGCGTAAGCCTCTTTTCAAGGAATTCTATTTTTTGGTTCATTAATTCATTAATTCCTTTGAATTCGGTTTTAATGAGAGAAGTAGTGGTTTTCACTTCTGCAAGATCTTTCTCCACACGTTTAAAATCGCTGTGCAATTGCTTGGTGAAAAAGGCCACTACCGAAAGCAGCAACGAAATGATTATCCCGAATACCTGGAGCTCATTCATACCTTAGGCTACATTTACAATAGCCAGGGTATTGAAATTTCCATTCTTCAAAGAATACTGCAACCCATTGGTGAGCTGAAAGAACTCAATTTTTAAAAGGATAATTTTTATACCATTCCCGGCTGGTACTGCAACAGGGGTCAAAACAACATCAGCCGCATTCAGGCCTATAACCATGTTTTGTACATTGGTTAATTGCAAATCAGACGAACCATTTGCAAAATCAATGTTGACCATAGCCCCGGTAATACTTAGATGAGTTGCACCCTCCGGATAAGCAACATCATTTTGCGGTACCAGGTCACTAATGGTAATAACTCCGGTTGCAGTATTCACGGCAAATGCCTTGAATAGAACGCCGCTTAATACAGAGTTTGCATTGAAGTTAAAACCATTCAGAAGAGCTTTTCCTTCTGCAGTTGCTAAACCTGCAGCCGGCTGACGGGCCCCCCTTACACTGGCAGCATCCAGTTTAAGCTCACTCATCATCAGTTGAGTTATCCTTGACGTTGCATAAGTATCGGATGCATTAAGCATCAAACCACGGAGTGCACTTCTTAAAAGCTTCCCCGCTGAACCGGCTGTACCAAATTCGGAGTTATTTTCCCTGGTACGTTCAAAGTTGGGGTCATTGGCAATTTTATCCGCCGAAATGGCGCTTTTTTCTTTTACAAGGTATTGCCCGTCCTTTTTGTAGAAGGTCATGTTCGACATCGTCCCTTCTATCTTTAAAATTCCTTTTTGCTGTGCCATACATAAAAATTTGATTAGACATAGCACAAAGCTAAGCTGGCTTGAAAATGATTCAAAATGAGCGCTTCCGGATTCGCCTCAATCATAAACATTTTGCCAATATTTCCGAAATTGCAGTTATATGAGAACTGTTATCTTTGTACATGGCTAAGCCTTGTTTCCCCTATATTAAAGCCATATAAAAGTCATGATAGAAACTAAATGGAAACAAAACGCATTATAATTTATCCGAAGGATGTACAGCGGATAACCGGTAAGAGCGACAGGTACGGACGGCAACTGCTGGACAAAATCAGGCAGCATTTTGCAAAGGAACCTCATCAGTTTGTAAGTATAGATG
>DATBXH010000396.1:0-2222 GCA_036514375.1 Bacteroidales bacterium
GTATCCTTGTCCAAAGGTATTAAGGAACGGAGGTCGATGACTTCTGCACTGTAACCTTCTTCATTCAATTGCTGAGCCACTTTAAGACATTGATGCGTGGTATTGCCATAAGTAATAATGCTAAGGTCTCTTCCTTCTCTGCGAATTCGTGCTTTTCCGAAAGGTACCTCAAAATCGTCTGGTATGGGAGTTGCCGCTTCTACAGCGTTGTACAAAGTTTTAGGTTCGCAGAACAAGGTAAAACCTCGGGAACGCATACTGGTTCTTAACAACCCTGCAGCATCATCTGCAAATGAAGGATATACGATGCGTACACCAGGTAAAGTGGTCAACGCCCCTTCGATAGTTTGCGAGTGGTACAACCCGCCTCCAATATAGCCTCCGGATGCCAGGCGAACGGTGACGTTAGGCGCAAATTGACCGTTACTTCGCCAGTAATCGTGCGTACATTCGATGAATTGCTCCATAGCAGGCCAGAAATAATCAGCAAATTCAGCACCCTCAGCTACAACACGGATTTTATCATTGAAACGGCTCATTCCGTTGGCTGTTCCCAGAATAAAATCCTCGGCAATAGGAGCATTGAATACCCGTCCTATTCCAAATTCCTTCTGCATTCCCTTGGATACATTAAAGATTCCGCCTTTATCCTTATTGGCAATGTCTTGCCCCCAAATAAAAGTATCGGGATTATGGCGAAATTCCGCCTTTAATGTCTCATTGATACCTTCTATCAACTTCTTTGATTCCCCTGTATAATTGTGCGTCCCATCAGGATATTTGGAAGAAACATAAGGTTCAGGCATTACAAAATCGAAGATGGAATTAGGATCAGGATCAGCCGCCGCCAACCCTTTCTTATGAGCATCTTTTACTTCCAGCTTTACCTGTTCTTCAATCTGCTTGATTTCATCTTCAGTAAAACGGTTATAGCGGATAAGAAGACGCTTGTATTTTGCCAATGGATCGTATGCCAATACGTATCCACGCTCGTTATCATCGCGATAAAGCTCATGCTTATCCGAATTTGAATGCGAATGAATGCGCACACAGTTGGCATGCACAATAGCTGGTTTCTGATTTTCGATCACCCACTGTTTTGCCTCGGCCATAATGCTCATCGAATCGAACACATCCTTACCATTGCAATGGAAGATTTTTAGGTTCTTAAAACCGACGAAGTTATTGGCTACCTTACGGTTTGCTGTTTGGTCCTTTTTCGGCACCGAAATACCGTATCCGTTGTCCTGAAATACAAAGATGACGGGTAACTGCTCATTTGAGGCTCCATTTATTGCCTCGTACACATAACCTTCTGATACAGAAGATTCTCCCTGTGAACTAATAGAAACTCCTTTGTGCTTGTAGTATCTCATGGCACGACCTACACCAACTGCATGCAGCGTATGGTTTCCAGTGGCCGATGATACATTGTGTATATTCCATTCAGGCTTGGCAAAGTGATTGGACATATGTCGCCCGCCACCAGCTACATCGGCCGCTTTAGAGATACCGTTTAATATGATTTCCTCGGCTGTAAGTCCTGCAGAAATCGATGTGAGCATGTCGCGGTAGTAAGGGAAAAGATGATCGGTTGCGCGATCAAAAACCTGCCCGATAGCGAGTTGAATACCATCATGACCAGCATAAGGCGCATGATATGACCATCCTATAGCCTGTCTCAGATAATTTGGTGCCCTATCATCAAGTGCTCGGCCTAACAACATAAGATAAAGCCACTTACGTAGTATTTCTTTGTCCGTCTTCTTTACACTATATAATCTGTTATTATACATGGTACCATGTTTAAAATTCTGTCCTAACTTGTCTTGACCATTTGTGTGCGATTTTTCAGGTTCATTAAACGAACTTATCGAAGCACCATTAGCCTCAAAACTCTTCGACTTTTCCTCTTTACTCTTTTTTTCAGTATATGTATTCATAATAAATCAACTGATTCTAAATAATTTACATCTTACTAATTAAATAACCCTATTTAAATCAAAATCTTCAAGATAATCGGCAATTCTCCTGAGGAACATGCCGCCTAAAGCTCCATCTACCACCCTATGATCGTAAGAAAGCGCCAGGAACATCTTATGTCTTATTGCAATTACATCGCCAGTGGGCGTTTCAATAACTGCAGGCTTCTTTTCGATAGTGCCTGTAGCAAGAATAGCCACCTGGGGTTGATTAATGATAGGGGTTCCAAACGTGTTTTT
>DATBXH010000397.1:0-3668 GCA_036514375.1 Bacteroidales bacterium
AAGTCACCCAACTAAGAATTACTGTTCTCCCTCCTTTTTGGAAATCAAAATTTGCCATGGTGCTTTACATAGTCATTATTTTCTTAATGATTTTCAGCACTAAAATGGTAATGGTCCGTATTCACAAATTGCAAAGCGTTATAGACTTCGAGAAACAACTCACAGAATATAAAGTCAAATTCTTTACCAATATCTCTCATGAGTTTCGTACACCGTTGTTTCTAATACAGGGTTCGATGGAAGCCTTACTTGAATCGATAAAACTGCCGCTTTCCGAAAGAAAACATTTCCAGGTAATGCAGCGAAATACCAACCGCTTGCTGATGTTAATAGAACAGCTGCTTGATTTTACCAAGGTTCAAAATAAAAGTATGAAACTTAACCTGGCCGAAACCGATGTGGTTGACTTTCTCAGGGACATTTTCAATAGCTTTGCCGACCTGGCTGAAAAAAAACAAATTCATTACAATTTTTCATCAAACTTAAATCAATCCCTGTTATTTATAGACCAGGCAATTGTAGATAAAATCGTTTACAATCTTCTGTCTAACGCCTTCAAATTTACGCCGGAAAATGGTAAGATATCGCTTGATATAACCATCGAGGAGCAAACAAAAAAATTAACAATCGTGGTTTCGGATACTGGCACCGGTATTCCGTTAGAAAAGCAGGCACTTATTTTTACACGTTTTGCCCAGATTCAACCTACCACGACAGGTATCGGACTTTCGTTGACCAGAGAGATGGCGGAACTTCACAAAGGAATCATCGAGTTCCAAAGTACACCAGGTGTTGGGACCGCTTTCAAAGTCTCATTACAGACCGATCCCAAACAATTTAACAGTGAAGATTTTATCATTGCTTCACAGGCAATTGAACATCAGCGGTTACCTGTAATTGATGATTCGGAGGATGAAAAACAAACTTTATACAAAGACATTAAATCTTTAAATAGCACCAAAATTCTGATTATTGAAGATAATGATGAAATCAGAAATTATCTGATGGATTATTTTGGAAAATATTTTAGAGTTGAAGAAGCCGCTAACGGTGCTGAAGGTCTCGAAAAAGCCAGTGAAGATGAACCCGACCTGATTATCTGTGATATTTTAATGCCTGAAATGAATGGGCTTCAACTGACTCAAAAACTAAAAAGCGATTTTCAAACCAGTCATATTCCGATTGTTCTATTGACTGCACTTGCCTCGCCGGATTATCAACTGCAGGGAACAGAGGCTGGAGCCGACGCATACATTACCAAGCCATTCAGCATTAAGTATCTGTTGACCAAGGTTATTAAACTTATTGAACAGCGGGAAACACTTCGTCAGAAGTATACCTCATCTTCTAATCAGGAAAATGTGCTAATATGCAAGAACGATAAGGATAAGGAATTTATGGATAAAGCATATCGTATTGCAGAAGAAAATATCACCAATCCGGATTTCTCCGTTGATGAATTTGCTAAACTGGTTGGTTTCGGACGAACTGTATTCTTTAAGAAAATAAAAGGAATCACGGGGCACAGTCCCAATGAATACATGCGGGTTGTACGTATGAAAAAAGCAATGGAACTATTGCAAACAGGGCAATTTACAGTATCGGAAATATCTTATAAAGTAGGTATTACCGATCCGTTTTACTTTAGCCGTTGCTTCAAATCACAGTTCGGGCATTCTCCCTCAGCCTATCTGAAAAAATAGTTCTTATTTGCTGAAAAAGGGCAACACAAGCAGCGACACTGACAACCCAACAAGGATAACCACCGAACTCCAGCCAATAAGGTTATTCAACGGCTTGTTGGTGTATTCTCCCATAATTCGTTTATTATTAACAAGCAATATCATACAAATAAGTACAACCGGCAACAGGACCCCATTCACCACCTGCGACCATATTGAAATAGCGATCAGAGGAGCGTTGGGCAAAAGTATAATTCCAGCCGAAATAACCAGGATAGCGGTATAAAGAACATAAAATTCAGGAGCTTCTTCCCATTTTTTATCAATGCCTGCCTCAAAGCCAAATGCTTCGCAAACATAAAAAGCCGTAGCTAACGGGAGAATTGTGGCTGAAAAAATTGATGCGATAAAAAGTCCAAATGCAAATACATGACCGGCCAATTCTCCTGCAAGTGGTTGCAAAGCTAAAGCTGCATCCTTAGCTTCATTAATCTGAATATTCTTCTCATGTAGGGTTGAAGCACAGGCTATAATGATGAAAAACGCAACTACCACGGTTGCTATGCAACCAACCACAATGTCAATAACGGAATACTTAAAGTTTTTCATTTTCAGTCCTTTTTCAATGACAGAGGACTGCATGTAAAACTGCATCCATGGAGCTATGGTAGTACCAATGATACCAATTACCATAGCCAGGCTGCTGGCGTTTATATCAAATTTTGGATGAACAATTGCCGTACCTATCTCGCCCCAATGAGGCTTCCCCATCACCGCTGAAACAACATACGTTAATAACGACACACTAAAAATAAGGAAAATACGTTCGGCAATCTGGTACGTACCTTTTACAACCAATATCCAGACCAAGATTGAAACAACAGGAACAGAAATATACTTTGTGATACCAAAAACCTCCATACTACCGGCAACACCAGCAAATTCCGTGGTTGTATTTCCAATATCGGCAATTAATAATCCGATAAAAATAAAGAAGGTAACCTTAACTCCCGCATTCTCGCGTATTAGATCGGCCAGGCCTTTGCCTGTAACGATCCCCATACGGGCGTTCATCTCCTGAATAACTATCAGTACGATAAATGAAGGAATTAATGTCCACAGCAAATTGTATCCATACATGGCGCCGGCCACCGAATATGTGGTAATTCCTCCGGCATCATTATCGACACTACCGGTGATAATGCCCGGCCCCAAAATAGCCAACAATAAACCAAATCTCCGCAGAAAAGATCTGCCAAATCCTCTTTTAAACATAAACTTGTCTCCTACCGCTTATTAGTCCTACGTTCACTGATCAAATCTTCCACAACGTCATCGATAACCACCATTCCCTGCAAAAGGTTATCGCGGTCCACCACAGGAATGGCGAGCAAATTATATTTGGATATTACTTCAGCTATGTCATGAATCTTTTGATCGTCATACAAATGAACAGGGGTTTCCCTCATTATTTCATTTACTTTAACATCGGGTTCGGAAACAACCAGATCGCGGAGAGAAACGGTAGCAATTAGCCTGGCATCTTCGTCTGTAACAAAAAGATTGTATAATGCTTCGGCTTCAGGCTTAATAGCCCTGATATCGGTTAAAACCTCGGCTACCGATGCATTTTCGTTAAACGAAATAAAATCAGTAGTCATAATACTTCCAACCTCTTTATCGTCATATTCCAAAAGTTCGCGAACCTCTTGAGACGATTCTGCTTCCATTTCGTTAAGAAGCATCTCTGCTTTATCTTCCTCGAGTTCATCAAGAATGTCAGCTACTTCGTCAGCAGGCATCTTTTCAAGCACATCGGCAACCTTCTCTACAGGAAGGCTTTCAACAATATTGACCTGAGCTTCGGTTTCAAGTTCTTCCAATACATCAGCAGCCGTTTCTTCATCCAGAGATGAGAAAACACTGGCACGGGATTGTTTTCCAAGATCCTCTATAATATCAGCCAGGTCAGAAGGGTGAAGCGTA
>DATBXH010000398.1:0-3432 GCA_036514375.1 Bacteroidales bacterium
TTCTATCCTTCTTAATTCATTTTTACCAGATCAATCGTATGGTCAAATATACCGGCATCTCCAATAGCTCCATGCCCGGGGATAACAACTTTAGCATCCGAAAATTTACTTCTGACTTTTTGGACTGTTACCGGCCAAGCCTTTAAGTCAGCATCTTTTATGTTGCCTTTATCCCTTGCATTCATGGATTTCATTAAACATCCCCCAAACAGTATTTTCTCCTCCGGCAGCCACGTCACAATATTATCTGCAGAATGACCGGCTCCGGGATAAAACAATTTCAATTGAACCGTTTGCAAAGGAATCACCAATGAATCACTGAATACCTGATCAATTGTTACATGTTGAGGCTTGAGCATATCCCTTGTCTTATCCAAACTGTATGAAATTATTCCATGTTTGGTCGTTACCTTCAAGCCCCCCGAACTGTCATCGTGAAAATGAGATACAATAACCCTGGTAATTTTCCGATGAAATTTTTTCTCAACACCCTGTATCAGGATGTTCGTTAACGAGTCTGTTGCTGGTGTATTCACCAGGACAATATCTTTGGTGTCTGCAATAAGTAAATGGTTACAATCCAACTGCCCGTTACACGAATAAGAAGATTGTATCAGCCATGCTTTAGCTGAAAGTTTTTTCATAACAATGTTTTTATCGAGCCAGGTAATTGAATCGTTGGCAAATAAATGATATGCTATACTAATTAATAACAGCGAAGTAAATGCTTTTTTCATGGTTACAGGTTTATGGTTAAACGAATGTATTACAAATCCGTAATATTTTATCAACATAACAAAAAATTTTCCTTCTCGTGATATTCAATAATGTATCAGGTCTTGTGTGTCCGTAAAGAATTTTTCACACTTCACAAATCAAAAAGTTATGTACATTTATCACAATTAACCCAAACATCAAAATTTGGTATTAAAGTTGATATAGGATTTTCCGAAACCCTCTTTAAAAACATTTACACGTGAAAGCACTTGGGAAAATTTACCTAATCTTATTTCTTCTCACAAGCCGGGCAGGTATTTGCTCTTCAGGCGACGATTCTATTCAATTAAGCAAAGAAATGTTTTTGCCAAATGCAGAAGAAATTGTCGGGATTGTTGGACATGACAGCTCAGGCACATACCTTCTTAAAAAAGACTATTCCTTTTTTCTTGAGAAGTATGACGCTAACCTTAAATTGATTACTACGGGTCGGTTAAAATATTATAAAGGACTCCGCAGTCGTAACTTTGAAAAAGTAGTACTTTTTCACGATTCGCTTTACATGTTTATAAGCGAATACCGCGTTAGAAAGACCAACCTGTATGTTCAGCTTATCGATAAACAGACTCTTAAGGCTGTTGGAGACGAGAGGTTAATATACTCCACGCAGAATGTAAAAGGCAATTACCCCGGATTTGTTATCAATCTTTCATGGTTACGGAACAAATTGCTTATTACGGCAAGAACAGATATGTTGCTTAAAAAAAGTATTATTTTCGAATACATTGTTTTTAAGGAAGGCATGGAGAAACTTTGGTATCGTAAAGATTTTTATACATATAACCATCAGCCTCCCCGAAATGTGACTTATACCGTGGATGAACAGGGCAATGTCTTTCTGTTTTCACTAATCTATGAGGTAAACTGGATATCCCGATTCAGCGAGCCGGTTAAGGAACAGTATATTGTTGTTCGGTATATGCAAAACGGCGATTACCGAGATAAATTTATCTTCGAATTCAAAGACAAATATTCAAGAGATGCTAAGCTGATTGCCGGAAACAATGGCACATTTATTTGTGCAGGCCTGGTATCAGATAATTTCCAGTACGGTATTTCCGGTGTTTTTTACCAAACCGTCGATCCTATCAGCAACGACCTCAAGCCCCTGTATATATATAACTTTAAGCCCGATTTTTTGAAAGAAATAGATCAAAGCCAATTATTTAAGAGCAAAGAAGTCTATGGTTTCGACTTCAAAAACTTAGTTCTGCGAAAAAACGGGGATGTTGTTCTTTTATGCGAACAAACATTCGATCAGGATTATGATAATGTCAACCAAATATTAGCAGTGGGATTCAATTCTTTTGGCGATATGATCTGGCAAACCGTTATTTATAAGAAGCAATCGGGCGGCAACAATACATCGTTTTGTATGATTGCACCTCCTTACATAAACAACATCAAGGTCATTTACAATGAAAGCACTTCCAATCCGATGTCCAATGAAACGCTTGATCGCAAAAGTTTCTTTTACCTTGACAATTCCTATCTCTGCTCGAAAGAGATCGATAATCGCGGTTTTACCGTTTCCGATTCGTTGAAAACTCTAAAGAACAAAGAACCAATTTTTGAACCCAGGTACACTTATGATAACCAAAATGGTGAATTATTTGCAATAGCCATCAGGTACAGAATGTTTCAGCTCATACATCTGAGATTATTTCCTGCAGAAAACTAATTATCAGTTATTTTAAACCAAATCATTAAAAATATCACTCTCATTAATCTGAATATGCATTGGTTTCTCACTACCTGCAATCGAAATCAGATATTGTTCCAGTAATCTGAAGCTAGTTAAATTCCAAGACTGACTAGAAGAAGAAAGTTTTACAAATTCGTTTGTAACGGAAAAGGTAGGAAGCTCAATAAATAGTCCCCTCCCATCAGCCTTTAATACAGCCTCTTTTCTCGTCCAAATAGTATAAAATCCTTCCAGTTCATTGGTATTATTCAAAATAAACTGCTGCTCCTCGCTGGCAAATTCTGTCTCATAAAAGTGAAAGTCAACAGGATTTAGCTTTTCAACATCAATACCAATAGCCCCTTCTGCTGATGCAGCAGCTATGATCATATTATCAGAATATGATATACTTGTTGAAATCCCGTCGTATACTAGTTTCCCAACCTTTGTACTTGCATATTTAGTTTTAAATGGGAGGTAATGATGTTGAATCAAATCAATCAGCATTAACCGGGCCAGCATCTTTTTATAAAAAAGGGAAGAAGTCATAAACCCGTCTTTCTGTAACTGCCAGCACTCCGGAATAACATGTATTGATTCATTGATAAAGGTTTCCAAATGAGGATTATAGAACTTATAAATCAGCAATATTTTCATATGTTTTGCAATATCTTGTTAGATACAAAATTTAAATGATATTTTCAATACCTTACTGATGATTTATATAACCCATAACGTTGAGACATATCCTTAATATTTTAATCCACGCCTTAAATTCTTAAATTAACTTAACGCTGCATTTTTATCAAAACTCAATAATTAATTTTAGAATTTATGGAAGCAGAAAAAGTAATTAAAGAAATTACAGCACAAAAGGACGATTTTAAAGTTGTGCAAAAGGATCAAATGATCGAATCAATCAATAAGTTAAATCAGACTTTCCACTTTTTGGATTTATCGTATGCCAAACA
>DATBXH010000399.1:0-5157 GCA_036514375.1 Bacteroidales bacterium
AAACCTAATTTAATTAATAACTATTTACGAAATAATAAATGAAAAGTTTTTTAGGAGTTTTTCAAAGGTTGCTAGCAAAAAATAAACTATTTGTTTTTACACTAGTATATATTAGGAATCAAATAAATATAATTATTGGAAATCATATTACGGGCTCTATTAATTTCAATATCAATGGTGAGAAAAAAATAATGGAGTATTTTTTACCGAATTCATCGATAATTTTGGATATCGGAGCAAATATTGGTCAATATTCTGAAAAAATTCTAAGCATATTGGGAGAAAAAGACTATAAATTATATGTTTTTGAACCATCAATAAAGTGCTTTAAAGAGCTTCAAGAAAAATTCACAAGTTCAAAAATTATATTTTATAATTATGCAATATCGAATTTTTCAGGAGAGAAAGACTTTCATGAAATCAATGATACGGGCGAAAATTCTTCTTTAATTTTTGCCAATGCCAAGGGTAACTATAAGCGATATAAAGTAGAAGTAAAGCAATTGGATGAATTATTCCCGGAAGGAAATAATATTGATTTTATAAAAATAGATACCGAAGGAAATGACTTTAATGTATTGCTGGGAGCAAAACAACTTCTAAAAGATAAAAGAATTAGAGCTATACAGTTTGAATATAACGATAGCTGGAGATATGCGGGTCATACTATCATTGATGCCATTAATTTTTTAAATGAAACCGATTATTTAACTTATTTAATAAGGCCAGACGGAATATATGAGTTCGATTACCAATTTTGGGGGGAATATTATCATTACTCAAATTTTTTAACAACTACTAAAGATAATTATCCAAATATTAAACAACTTATAAAAGGAAAATTTTAAACTATTTTAATGAATAATATTAAAAACCTATTAAATTTTGCCCTTTGCAAATACCCAAAGTTATATATTAACATCATCAATAAATTGTTATTAGGCAGAGGGTACTATCATGAAAAAAAAAGCTTCTTGTCAATTCTTAAAAAGGGTGATATAATCATGGACATTGGGGCTAATAATGGCTATTTTAGCATTTTATTTTCACACATAACCGGGAAAAAGGGAAAAGTGTTCTCCATTGAAGCAATACCAGACACTTATAAATTAATGAATCAAAATATTAGAAAACACTGTAAACATAAAAATATAAGCACATACAATATAGCAATAAGCAACTTAGTAGGTTTAATTGAGATGTATTTACCTGGAAATGATACTGGTCAGGCTTCCATTAAAAAGCATGGAGATAATTCATGGAAGGAAGCAGATATTATTAAAACCTATAATGTCAATGCTACAATACTGGATGAATTTATTGAGGACTTATCTATAAAAAAAGTCGATTTTTTAAAAATTGATATAGAAGGTGCTGAAAAGTTGGCAATGGAAGGAGGAAAAAACTTATTAAAGTACTTTATGCCTGTTATTCAATTTGAGCTCTATTACAAATGGTTGAAAGACTTTCAGACCACCCCATTAGAAATATAT
This sequence comes from Bacteroidales bacterium, assembly GCA_036514375.1. Lineage (GTDB taxonomy): Bacteria > Bacteroidota > Bacteroidia > Bacteroidales > JAAUTT01 > JAAUTT01. The sequence goes on from DATBXH010000399.1 coordinate 1,494, forward strand.
GACCTATTGAGAGGTCTTGGTTACGATACTTTTTACATATTAGAGGAACAAATAACCAAAATTACTGACGATTTTGTGAAGCAACGTCCTCTAATAAGTGATCATTCAACAAATATTGTTGTTTTTTCAAAAAACAAACATTACAGTAGGATATTAGATTTTGAAAAAGCCTTTTCTAAATGAAACATCTTAGAATTCATGCAATAATCTTGGCATTAAATGAAGAAGTTTTTATTGAAAACCAATTAAAAACTTTATATCCTTATTGCTCTGGAATTAGTGTTTTAACACAATATGACAGGAATTGGTATGGTGAGAAAGTAGTACCAGATTCAACAGTAGAAATAGTCATTAAATTTCCAGATCCTGAAGGAAAAATCCAATTAGTTGTAAGGCGGTGGCGGGACCAGGCTGCTGCCTTAAATTCTGAAATGCAAGCTTTATCAAATAATCCAGCAAAAAAAATAATTAGTCATGGATCTTCACTAGAAGAAATAAATAAACTGCATTCTCCTCCGAATTATTTTCTTATCGTTGACGCTGATGAACTTTTTGATATTGCCTCATTCCCAAATATTCTTAATTATTTAACACAAAAAAAACCAAAAGCAATGAAAATTTTTGGATTCAATTACAAAAAATCCTGGAATTACAGAGTCCCAATGAATGCAATTGAATTCTGTCAATTTGGCTTTGTAAAACCAGGCTTTCATATAGAATCCATAAGAAATAATTTTACACTTACAAGGGTTGAAAAAGTCTTGGACCTAGCCCATTTTAAAAAAAAATATGCACAATGGTTAACAAGGATTATTATTTGCCCACCTGAGATTGGTTATTTTCATCATGGATGTTGGTTAGGTTCTAATGAAAGATTAATAGATAAAGCAACTAAATCGGCCCACCGTATCGAACTCGGAAATAAAAAACATATTGAAACAATTAATAATTCGGTGGATCAAATACCCACGGAATATGTACCTACCGAATTATTACCAGAAAATATTAGAAACGCCGTTTGGCCTAAAGGGTACATCGATTAATGAACAGAAAAATAACTAAAATTTTGATTGTTATACCATCGGGATTCTGCTTTGGGCTACAAAACATAACCATTGATCTTTTTTGTAGATTTTCTTCAAATATTCAACCACATTTCATTGTGACACATTGGAATGATGGTTCTTTTGTAAATCAATTAAAAAAAAATGGATTACAATACTCGTTTAGTTGGCTAGGAATGTTCTCCAGAAAAATGGATTGGTCTAATCTGAAGATGAACATTGAAACATTTATTAAGCTCCCAATTTTATATCTGGATTTTATCATTCAAAAAAGAAAATTTAAGCCTAATCTTTTATTTTTTGCAAACCATCATGAATTAATTCTTTTATTCCCTGTTCTGATTTTCAATAGGGTCCCTGTTGTATGTCACATGCATGATCCCTCTCCTGCCATAAAATTTCAAAAGATCAGCTTTTGGTTTTATTCAAAAATTGTGACAAAATTTGTTGCAATCTCAAAAAGTGTAGAAAACAGGACTATTGCTTTAGGATGTAAACCTGATAAAATATCCGTAATACAAAATGGAATCAAAATACCGGATAATTTAGATCGGTCTTCCCGGAATAATCATTTTTGTGATCTGTTTAACTGGCCACATGATGTTTTTATTGTAGGAATTACAGGTCAGATTTCAGAGACGAAAGGACATCTAGATGTATTGGAGGCAATTCGGAACTGCTATAAAATAAACAATAAAGTAAGACTTATCATTGGAGGTCATCAAAAGGGTCAATTTTTTTCTAAACTAAACGAACTAATTGATCAATTTAACTTAAGAAATATTGTGGCATTTTCCGGTTGGCAGGACGATATTTCCAAATTTTTCGCAAATATCGACCTATTCGTGTTAGCCTCAAGACATGAGGAGGGGTACGGCCTGGTTGTGGCTGAAGCAATGGCTTATGGCATTCCCGTTATAGGAACAAAAAGTGGGGGAATCATGGAAATAATTGAGGATGGTATTTCAGGCTACCTTGTCAATAAACTATCTCCATCACAGATTGCTGAAAAAATATTATTATTAAGCACTGAAAGAAACGTTTATAAAAAACTAACATCGCAAGGCAGAAAGCGGGTAATAAACGTGTTTGATATCGACAAACAAACGATAAAAATGGAAACATTCTTAATAAGAATGTCCGAAAAATAAATTATGGGGAAAAATAAATTACCTACTATTTTTATCATCATTATTATTGGTTTAATAATGCAATCCGCATTAACTCCCAACTTCTTTATATCCATTCTCGCTTATCTTTTCCTTCCTTTAGCCTATAAATCGATTTGGCGGCAGGGAGAACCAAATCCTCTTTTTTTTGGCATTGCAATGCAATGGTTAGTATGTTGTATAGAACTTGTTTACTGCAACTTCCGCGGAATTACTTTATCAGAAAAATTCATAGAACAGGGGAATGTTGGTGTTCCGGAATTACTCAACATAACTGTAATACTAAGCTTGTATGGTTTATTGTTTTTTACTTTAGGATTGCATATAGGTATCAAAAAATTAAAATTAATCACACCGATTCCAAATCAAAATCTTAATATTTCTATTAAAAATTTATTAATCATCTATATTGTTTATTATTTAGTAATTAATTTGTTAGGAAAATACATATGGGCCTTCCCAGGATTATCACAAATTTTACTTGTATTCATTAATTTCAGATGGGGGTTATTCTTTGTATTATACTATCTATGTTTTAAAAGAAATAAATATATAATACTGATTAACTTGTTACTGGTATTTGATATAATTCAAAGCTCCGCTTCCTTTTTTGCCAGTTCGTTTTTAAATGTGTTGTTGGTTGCAATCATGTGTGTATTGGCTCTAAACAAAAGATTTAACTTACAAACACAAATTATAGGCGGAATTCTTATACTTTTTACAATAAATACTGCTATCATTTGGTCGGCAGTTAAAACCGATTATAGAAATTTTGTATCACAAGGTTATACGACCCAAAATGTTGTTGTTTCTAAAAATGAAGCCCGAAATTATCTTTTTAATCTTATCCAGAATATTGATAAAAATCAATATAAGAAAGGGATAGAAATAACTATAAATAGAATCGGGTATATAGGATATTTCTCTCAAACTTTGGCCTATGTACCTTACAATGTTGATTTTCAATATGGGAAAATTTATTTAAATGCTGTTAAATTTTTTTTGATGCCTAGACTTATTTTCCCAAATAAACCAAGTATCGACGATTCTGAACATGTTAGAGAATTTACGGGCCTATTTGTTAGTGGAAGAGAAAGCGCTACTTCCATCAGCTTAGGATATATGGCAGATGCCTACATAGACTTTGGACCGATTCTGATGATTATCCCTATTTTTTTACTGGGTCTTTGCTTTGGACTTTCCTATACTTATTTTTATAACAATGCACCGAGTACTATTTGGCGATGGATTTACACTGTTCCTTATATCTTTATGATAAATATTAATGGAATGAATGCAAATAAAGCTGTAGGCGTTTTAATAATAAACTTTGTAGTTCTATGGATTTTTAACAAATTTCTTGTGAAAAGAATTAATTTAATTTTAAAATGGTAAAAAATCCAGCAATCATAGATACGTTAACTTACTAAT
>DATBXH010000400.1:0-2613 GCA_036514375.1 Bacteroidales bacterium
AGATCCCTGGGATACGGCGATTGCCAGAACGAATCAAAAAATAAAATTTTTTGGCCTCACAAATGTTCAGGTACAGCATGCGGTTGCTGAAGAAATCCCTTTCCCCGACCAATTCTTCGACCTGGTTGTCTCAAACAACGGATTAAATAATGTGGAAGATCTGGATCGATCTTTATCGGAGTGTGGCCGTGTTTGCCGACCGGAAGCTCAAATGGTTATAACCATGAACCTTCCTGAAACGTTTATGGAATTTTACGCCATCTATCGTCAGTCATTGTCTGAACTCGGTTTGGAAAAGCTGCATAAAAACATTGACGATCATATCTTTCATAAGCGAAAGACTGTTGATTATCTCAGAGATAAAATTGAGAATCATGGTTTTAGTTTTAACCGGATGCACCTCGACTCCTTCCATTACAAATTTGTCGATGGAACTGCCTTGTTAAATTATTCATTTTTCAAAATAGCCTTTCTCGAACCCTGGAAAAACTGTCTGGATGCTGAACTTGCACCTGCGGTATTTGAACAACTTGAGAATAATCTCAACAACTTTGCTTTAAAAAACAATGGAATAGAACTTACCGTTCCGTTTGTTTGTTTTGATCTTAAAAGAAACAAGGATTATGGCGCTGCTTAAACAATAACCAAATAAATTTATGAAGTATAGAAAATTAGGAAAAACCGGATTTAATGTCTCAGAAATCAGTTTAGGAACCTGGCAGGTAGGAGGTCGCTGGGGCGACGATTTTAGCCACCTCAATGCTGAAAGAATCCTGAATTTCGCTATCGATCATGGCGTTAATTTTATTGATACGGCAGATGTTTATGGCGATGGCGAAAGCGAAAAAGCAGTTGGCCGGGTAGTACGTCAGCGTTCGGAAAAGGTTCACGTTGCTACAAAATGCGGACGAAAATTGTCGCCCCACGTCAACAACTCATATACTCCGGAAGCCTTGCGTAAGTTCGTAGAAAACAGTCTGAAGAATACAGGATTGGAAAGGTTGGACCTGATTCAGCTTCACTGCCCGCCGCACGAAGTTTTATACAGACCGGAGATCTTCGAACTGTTCGATCAACTCAAAAAGGAAGGTAAAATTGCCAACCTGGGTGTGAGTGTCGAGAAAGTGGAAGAAGCCTTAAAAGCCATCGAATTCCCAAACGTTACTACCATTCAGATTATTTTCAACATCTTCCGGCAACGACCCGCCGAACTGTTTTTTAAAGAAGCCGCGAAACGGGATGTTGGAATCATTGTACGGGTGCCGCTTGCCAGTGGCATGCTTACCGGTAAATTCAATAAGGATATGATCTTTTCGTCAGGTGATCACCGTAACTTTAACCGTGACGGCGCTGCATTTGACAAAGGCGAAACCTTCTCCGGCATTGACTTTAACAAGGGGCTCGATGCAGTAGATGAAATCAAAAAATTATTTCCGAACAAGGACCTGTCTCTGATTGCCCTGAAATGGATATTGATGTTTAAAGAAGTAAGCTGTATTATTCCGGGTGCTTCGCGCTTCGATCAGATCGAATCGAACCTGAAAGCAGTGGATTTTCCAGATTTAAATGATACTGAAATTAAAAAGATTAATGAAATCTATGATCGCTTGATAAAAGACCAGGTACATCAGCTCTGGTAAATTTATCTCAAGATTATCTCAAGGAGCTGGATTACAAATCCAGCTCAGCATATGAGTTTAATAATCGCACTATTCGCTAGGACGGATTTGCAATCCGTCCTTAAAAGAATTATTGAGATAACCTTTAGAGAAATCATAGACAAATTTAGGCTTCCTGATTGCTTTCAAAATACTTTGAGAATTTATCATCAATATGCTGATTAAACCATTTATCAATCACTGATTTTCTGAATCTCCACTCCTTTCCTAATTTTGCCGCAGGTATTTTCCCGTCCTGAGCCCAGGTATAAATAGTCTGTGGCTTAAGTTTCAAATATTTAGCTACTTCTTCAAGCGTCATGATATCCTCCATAAACTACTCCTTTTTCGAATTAATCAGCAGCGAAGTATCATTCTTAAGATCAGTTGCATCTAAAGTCTTGGCTGGTAATGCAGGCTTCTCTGCTTTTTGGGTACCCTTTCCGGATACCAACTGATTAAAAGAATAAATAATAGCTGCGTAAAAATTTCCTTCATGCTTTCTGAACAGCGTAAACTCTTCTGTTTTATTGCACAGAAATGGTCTTAAATTCCATGAGAGTTGAATACTCACAAAAGCAAGGATAATGATCCATACACGGAATACCATAACCCCGATCTGCGGATAAATATCCTTATGCTCACAGGCATATTTCAAGGCATCGACCATCAAACGCATGCCAAAAATACCTGCAAATATAAAAATAGCCACATGCAGTAGCTGCAAAAAATGATAATTTCCACCGGTTAACTGAAAAAATATAATAACCGGTGTAAAAGACAAAGTAATGGTAGCCGTTAACACAAAGCCGCTCAGAATAATAACAATCACCTGCTTAAACCCCATTTTTGAACCAAGTACCTGTTGAATGATAAAAAAAGAAGGAAAACAAATGAGCATGGATGCAATAAACAGCAAGGTAACCTTTACACCCGAAACCACCGATTGAAGGAA
>DATBXH010000401.1:0-2635 GCA_036514375.1 Bacteroidales bacterium
TCTCGACATCCCGCATGTAGGGCATTTGCTTCCGGTAAGCTCCTCGTGAACGCATTTTATGGGATGGTTATTCCCTTCAGGAGTATAAATAGCTGAGTAAATGAAAATTACAAGAATTATTCCAGTAAAAATCCAGTTAATCAGTAAGTAGCTTTGCTTTGTCATCCAATCGAATATGGTTTAAAAACTAATGTCATCCCAGGCAGCCCGGAATGACATTAGCAATATACAAAATATGAACTATGTTATTTCAGTTCTTCCATCTCTTTTGATAACTTTTTGTTTAGATCGTCTAGCTTTTGTATTTGTTCAGGAGTTAAATTAGGCTTGGCAGCCTCCAACTTCATAGCTATTTCTGCATACTTGAGGCCAACAGGAACAAAAGCAGCAGCAGCGGATATAGCGCTCATATCACTACCTTTTGTCTTTTCTTTTATTTTTGCAGCATCACTAACAAATTTTTCATACTTCGTTATAAAAGTATTAAAGTCGGCATCGGATACAGGTTGTCCGGCTTCGAAAGGCTTAAGGGCAATACTCATTTCTTCCAATGATTTTGCATCCATCATTTCAACAGCATCTTTAACGGTTGAAAGCCCTTTTTTAAATACAAAAACTTGTAAAGCTGCAATAGCTGTACCTAAAATAGAAACAACCAGAGCAGCAACAATCAATCCTTTAGAAGCATTGGCCTTATTAGCTAAAACTAAGGCAATCGCACTTAAGATAATAGCAATTGCTCCCGGAACTAAGGCTACTGTTCCAAAACACGGAATAAAGGAAACGATTAAGGCAATAATTCCCAAAACTAATCCAGCAATGCCAAGACCTAGTCCGGCATTAGATTTTTTTTCTTCCATAATATTTTAAGATATAGGTTAATAATGATTAAAGATATAAAACTTTGTTGAGAGTTTTATATTATCAATGCATCATTATTAAAAACCCAGAGAAACCGTTGGATATAGTTTAAACACCAAAATTTCCCAGACCCTTAAAATCTAAGGTAGTAAAATGATCTTCAAGTGTTTCAGCACGACGAATCAGAGTTACTTCTCCATTTTCGCGAAGAAGAAGTTCTGCAGAGCGCAACTTACCATTGTAGTTGAAACCCATAGCATGACCGTGAGCTCCGGTATCATGTATTACAATGATATCGCCGGGCGTAAGTTCAGGAAGCAGACGGTTTATGGCGAACTTGTCGTTATTCTCACAAAGTGAACCTGTTACATCGTAAGGATGATGTGGCATTTGCCCTTTTCCCATAACAGTGATGTGGTGGTATGCACCGTACAATGCAGGGCGCATTAGGTTGGACATACAAGCATCCAAACCAGCATACTTTTTATAGGTGTTTTTAATGTGTAATACTTTTGAAACCAGGTATCCATATGGCCCTGTAATGGCGCGACCTGATTCGAAGAAGATTTTCAAGGGGGCTAAGCCATTGGCCTCAATCAGTTCATGATAAAGCTTTTGGATACCTTTGCTCATTACGTCCAAATCAACCGGGGTCTGTTCCGGACGGTAAGGAATTCCAATACCTCCGCCCAGGTTAACAAATTCGAAGCGTATGTCGAGTGTTTGGGAAATCTCAACGATAAGTTCAAAAAGAATTTCGGCAGTTTCGATGAAGTAATTGGGGTCTAATTCGTTGGAAGCAACCATGGTATGAATTCCGAAGCGTTTAACTCCTTTGTCCTTCAGAATTTTATAGCCTTCGAACAATTGCTCGCGGGTGAAACCATATTTTGCTTCCTCAGGTTGGCCAATGATTACGTTGCCATCTTTTAATGCGCCTGGATTATAACGGAAACAAACCAGATCGGGAAGTCCTGCACATTTTTCCAAGTATTCAATGTGCGAAATGTCGTCAAGATTAATGATAGCGCCCAGTTCCCTGGCTTTAATGAATTCCTCGGCTGGTGTATCGTTGGAGGTGAACATTATTTCTTCTCCACGTAAGCCAACTCGTTCGGCTAGTTCAAGTTCGGCCATTGAACTACAATCGATACCAAAACCTTCGCTTTTGAGAATCTTCATCAAATAGGGATTTGGACAGGCTTTTATAGCGTAATACTCTTTAAATCCAGTATTCCAGGCGTATGCGGCAGTAAATTTCTTTGCAAAAGCACGCATCGCCTTCTCGTCATAAATATGGAATGGGGTTGGGTACGTTTCAATAATCTTCTCTAACTGTTCCTTGCTAAAAGGCAACTTCTTTCCAATCATATAGCTTAAAATTTTGAGAGTGCAAAGGTAGTATTTTACTACTAATATTTAAATAACCGCAAAGGCGCCAAGTCGCAGAGAATTATTTTCTTCGCGACTTGGCGCCTTTGCGGTAAATAATTACAAAATATCACTCGCTTATTAGCTCATTACTTAAAACGCCGGAACATATTTCACGCACTTCGCCCGTCATTTGTATATTCCAGTTGTCATCAAGATCAATTTTTAACTCACCACCAAGCATTTTTATTGTAACATTCTTATCTACAAGACCTTTCTTTACCATAATTGAAGCCACGGCGGACGATGAACTGCCAGAGGCTAAGGTAAATCCAGCCCCACGCTCCCAAATCAGGATTTGGACTTCGTTTCGAGATAAAACCTTTGCAAACTGAATGTTAAT
>DATBXH010000402.1:0-5925 GCA_036514375.1 Bacteroidales bacterium
GGAATACACCTCTGGCAAAAACCATCCGGCATTATGAATACTTTGATTACGCTGTAAACGAAGCTCTGTTTCTTTCGGAAAAGGAAGAATTGAATGTTATCAGCATTGTTCGGAACATTCAGCAGGAATATCATTCAAACATTGACAAATTCAGCCAGAACATCATCATTGCTCAATTGGAAGTATTGCTTAATTATTCGGATAGGTTTTATCAACGGCAATTTATCACCAGAAAAATAACAAATCATAAAATATTGGAACGATTGGAAAAAATTCTGTTTGATTATTTCAATAATAACGATTTGATGAAAAAAGGTTTACCTACCGTTCAATATATAGCCGATTCGCTGAACGTTTCATCAAGTTATTTAAGCGGATTACTCAAAGTGCTTACAGGGCAAAGCACGCAGCAGCATATTCACAATAAACTTATTGAAAAAGCCAAGGAACTACTTTCAACAACCGATTTATCCGTAAGTGAAATTGCCTTCGAATTAGGCTTTGAGCATTCACAGTCCTTCAGTAAACTATTTAAAAGCAAAACCATGCTGTCTCCATTGGAATTCAGACATTCGTTTAATTGATATAATGACATAACTGCATTTCAAGAGCATAAAAAAATTGCAGAAAAATTTGTGTAGTTAAATAGCTTCATATAAATTTGTAGTCAAATAACTACACAATGAATTTAAGAAGAGATGTTTTTCAAGCCATAGCCGACCCGACAAGAAGGGCTATACTTCTGTTGGTGGCTTCGCAGTCCATGACTGCCGGAGCGATTGCGGCAAATTTTGACACAGCCAGACCGACCGTTTCAAAACATTTGCAGATACTCACCGAATGCGAATTGCTTGCGCAAGAGCAAAACGGAAGAGAGATCTATTATCATTTAAATCCTCAAAAGATGAAAGAAATTGCAGACTTTATTGAACCGTTCCGCAAAATGTGGGATGACCGGTTTAATACACTGGAAACCATCATGAAAAAATATAAATCAAATACATAAATAACATGGAACAAAAAACAAAAGTCACTGCCGAAGACGGCAAACAGGAAATGGTCATCACAAGGGAATTTGATTTGCCTGTTGAATTACTTTTTAGAGCGCATGTAGAGGCCAATATTATTGAGCAATGGATGGGAACGAAAGTGCTAAAACTTGAAAGCAGAAAGCATGGCAGTTATCAGTTTGAGACAACCGATGGCAGCGGAAAAGTAGTATTTAAATCAAATGGAGTAATCCATGAGTTAATTCCGAATCTGAAAATCATCCGGACATTTGAAATGGAGAATGCGCCGTTTGGTGTTCAACTTGAAATTTATGAATTTCAAAAACTAACAAGCAACACCAGCAGGCTCGACATGCATGTAATATATGAGTCAATTGCACTGCGCGATCAGGTGCTGAAACTGCCCTTTACCCAAGGCATAAATATGGCTCATAACAGATTGCAGGAAATAGCAAACAATTTAAAATAAAATAAGATGAAAAAAAGTAATCAAATAATTTATTGGATTGCCACGGCTCTAATGGCAGTTGGCATGTTGCAAAGTGGCATTTTTGCTGTCATCAGATCAAAACAGTGGGTTGACTTGATAACTAACCTGGGTTATCCGGTTTATTTTTTGACTATTCTTGGAATATGGAAAATTCTTGGAGTTATCGTTATTTTAATTCCACGTTTTAAACTTATTAAAGAATGGGCTTATGCAGGTTTCTTTTTTGCAATGACCGGTGCACTTTTTTCACACATTGCCATAAGCGACTTTGGTTTTAAGTCCATTGCAGGTCCGGTTTTCCAACTACTATTTATTATTCTGTCCTGGTATTTTAGACCTTTGGATAGAAAAATCAATATTGCCAATTGAAAATGAACAAGCTAAAACCCAAAGACGTTGGATATAAATAATTAAGAATATTAATAAAGGGAGGAATGAAAATGTCCTATGTAGTTGATTTTACAAACATGTCAGTAACTGGTTTAGAGTCTTCACCTGTAGCAAGAGCGCTTGCCGGCTTACGAGCCAATGAGGCGCGTTACTTTATGACAAAATACAATCACAAATTTACGGTTATACCGGCAAGTGAAAGCCAGGAGAGCCTCGAATATGTGAACCAAATTTTAAAAAAAGAACGCGGTATTGAATTTGCAGCCAAGCCTTTGGAAACATCGCGTTTTCAGGTAGAAAATATTCTATGGACTTATGTCTTTTATGAAGATGGCCTTGGTGTCAATGTCCTGTATACGATTGATGATCCTAAGAAACGGGCCGTTGGTTTTAAACTTTCCGATGGCATGGAGGTTCCAAAGGAGTTAGAAGGAAAGTTTAAGTTTGCCAGGCAGAAGTCTAAGCTTGCAGGAACAATCCGGGGCTCATTTTTTGTAATCAAAGGAGAATATTAATCGGGACAAACATCCTGTTGGTTTGAAATTGCTGGCTTGTATGTGTTAAAAAATGAATCCGGAGGTTGATGTATATTTCAGTAAACTCCAAAAGTGGCAGGAAGAATTGGAGAGATTAAGGACAATCGTGCTTGATTGCGGACTGACCGAAGAATTGAAGTGGCATCAGCCTTGCTATACATTTCAGAAAAGTAACATAGCTGTAATAAGCGGATTTAAAGAATACTGTGCCCTTGGTTTTTTTAAAGGGGTTTTGTTACAGGATGCCTATGGTATTCTAAGCAAACCTGGAGAATATGCGCAGGCGGGACGACTGATTCGGTTTACCTCTGTTCGGGAAATCATTGAGAGGGAAGCCATCCTGAAAGCCTATATTTTTGAAGCCATTGAAGTAGAAAAAGCCGGTTTGAAAATAAAATTAAAAAAGACGTCAGATTTCACGATTCCTGAAGAATTTCAACATAAATTGGATGAAATCCCTGCTTTGAAAACTGCTTTTGAAGGATTGACACCGGGACGGCAAAGAGGGTACCTTTTTTATTTTTCTCAACCCAAACAATCAAAAACCAGGGAGTCGAGGGTTGAAAAATGTATGCGGCAAATACTTGATGGGAGGGGATTAGATGATTAGTACATTTTTATAAGTTACAGCGAGCCGGGGAACTACATGCATACTCCTTACTATTGCCAGTAAGCAAAAAATTGTGAGACGCAACCTTTGAAGAGAATCAACATCTTGAAATAGAAAATGTAAACGCTATGAAAAGTTTGTTGATAAAAGTGTTTTTATTCTTGATAATTGGTTTGGTATCCAATGGATGCGAAAATAATAAAGAGGTTAGCCCGGATTTTAAAACGGGATTAAATTGCATGATAAAATACGGACAAGGTGATTGCATGCCGATATTTGGTGAATCAAACAGAAAATATAATGATTACACGGGCAAAATTTTTATTGTAAATAAAAGGGATTATGATAATCTGATTGACAAGAATATTAATTGTAATTGCGTCATTAAAGACAAGATTGATTCATTGAAGGGTGAAAGTATTTCACTAAGAATCAATGATGGTAAATTGATAAAAGAATTGCAACCTGATTCCTTTATCATTATGCTTGATACGGAATATATATATTATAATAATAATGAGGTTTATCTGAAAAGTGATACCATTGTGTCAAAGAACATTTATTTTTATAACTGTACATCATATTGAAAAATGTCGGTATTGCACCACTTCTCCATTTAAAGAATAGATTGAATCGTTTTTTTACCCCCTTTCCAATACGATATGGTTTGATGAATATGGACATTTGACTTCTTTTCTTCATTCTTTTCATTTTCTTCATTTTCTTCATTTTCTTCTTGCTCCTCATAATAGCTAACCACCAGCATTTTATTTAGCAAAAAGGAAAAATATACGTTGTCCTGTTAGTGTCAAAAATTGGGACTAAAAAGTCAATTATTACAACCCGGGCAGAAATGAAAATCCGAAATTTATGATCGATATTTTGCTTGTATTATCAGGATGATCTGCTAATTAAGCTTTACACATTTTAAACATTTATTAATTTATTAACTATTAACTATGAAAAAATTCTACCTGCATGGCATTTTGCTGGCTTTTTACGTTTGTTTTACCATACCCGGCATAGCCACTGCCGCCAGTCCTGTCGTATCAACAGATACTCTTTTTTACGTAAATTTTGTTAACAAACCCGGGACATTCACCTCCGGAGACATCTTTACAGCCTCCACCGGTAACGCAAACAAGGAAACTACGATAAATGGTATCGTGTTTGGCGCAGGTCCTAACGGACAACGCATCAATATGAATCCTTCACAAAGTGCTTCACAGTACGGCAGTAGTGCTACTACGTATGTTTCAGCAACAGCCGACGATGATGGTGCAACTGCCGGTGCATTTAGCTTCCTTAAAGTGGGTACCGGAAGTGCAAAAGGTAATATTATCCTTCCTGAAGTTCAGGGACCTACCGATATTACTATTTGGGCATGCGGGGCGAATACCAGTGCCACACAATCCTACGAAATGTTTTCTTCCGCTGACGGTGGATCTACCTGGACTTCCTTAGGTACTGCTTCGTTTACTGATTTGAAGCTGATTCACAAAAATGTTTTTTCATACACTCAAAACAGTAAAGTAAAAATTAAACTGGTATGTACCACCGGAAGTAATTCCAACTGTAACTTATATATATTTGATGTGTTAATGACAAAACGTCCCTATATCGGTCTTACTTCCGCTATAGGCTCAGATAATCAAACCGTTTCGACACTTGCGAATGAATCCATTGCGAATATTGTATATACCTGGGGCAGCATTGCCAACACTGCTTCCATAAGTTGGTCCAACACCGCAGATGCGAATACGCCTCCCACAGGTATTACTGTAAACATGGATGCCATTGCACAAACTTTAACCATTTCGGGAACGCCTACCATAACGGGGACATATTCTTACAGCGTTACCGGGACAAACGGAACACTTTCGACAAGTGCTCTTACCGGAACTATAACCGTAGTAAATACACCGGTTCCTCTGATTAATCTGACATCGGCAGCAGGAACTAATACTCAGAATGTAACTGCGGGAACTGCCATTACTGATGTTCAATACACATGGGGAGGTTCTGCCACTGATGCGAACATCTCATGGTCAGGGACTACTTCAGCGTCAACCGCTCCCGACGGGATTGTGGTTACCAAGGATTCCCCGAACGAAAAGATAACCATTTCAGGCACACCTGCAACAGCAGGAACGTATGGATGGATCATTACCTCTAACGATGGTACACTAACTAGTCCTGCATTAACAGGTACCCTCACTGTTGTTCCTCCTCCAACTATTTCTTTGACTTCTGACGTTGCGACCACTAATCAAACCGTGGCTTTCTGTCAAACGATTACTCCCATAGTTTTCATGTATGGTGGTTCGGCTACATCTGCGTCTTTAACCTGGACGGGTTCCACTTCTTCAACGACTCCTCCTGCGGGAATAATGGTAACAACTAATACCACTGCTCAAACAATTACCATATCCGGAATGCCATATCTAACGGGAACATATGGTTTTTCTGCTACATCAACCAATGGTACTTTGACTTCTACGGCTGTAACCGGCAGTTTAATTGCAAACACAACAACCAGTGTATTAGCATCGTTTCCTGGTGCCGTGGGGTATGGTTCACATGCCACCGGAGGTCGCTATGGAACCGTTTACCATGTTACAAATCTTGACGACAGTGGAACAGGATCATTTCGAGATGCTGTCAGTGTTTCAAACCGTATCATTGTCTTCGACGTTAGCGGATATATTAATTTAAAATCTGCAGTTTCTTGTAAAAGCAACCTGACCATAGCCGGACAAACTGCCCCGGGTGAAGGAATTGGATTCAAAAGTGGTGAAATTTCGTTTGCAAACCAGCAAAACATTATTTGCCGAAATATCCGCATTGTACCGGGAAGCGAAACTGCAAGTACTGGAGATGATGCATTAA
>DATBXH010000403.1:0-3385 GCA_036514375.1 Bacteroidales bacterium
GACTAAGAAAATTAAGCATCCTGCTGAATTTACCCAGGTTGGAGATGAAATTGATGTGGTAGTTCTCGAAATCGACAAAGAGAATCGTCGTTTGAGCTTAGGGCATAAACAACTTGAGGAAAATCCATGGGATGTATTTGAAACCATCTTTACTGTTGATTCAATCCATGAAGGTACAGTAGTTGAAATTTTCGATAAGGGTGCTATCGTTGCATTGCCATACGGTGTTGAAGGTTTTGTAACCCCGAAACATTTGGTAAAAGAAGATGGTACTTCTGCTAAGGTTGACGAAAAGTTAGAATTCAAGGTGATTGAGTTTAACAAATCGGCTAAACGCATCATCCTTTCTCACAGCAGAATTTTTGAAGATGTGAAAAAAGCTGAAGATGTTGCCACTAAGAAAGCCGCTTCTGATGAAACCAAAAAGGCGACCAAAAAGCTTAAGAGCAGCCTCGAAAAAACAACGCTTGGTGATATTACAGAACTTGCTGCTCTGAAAGAAGAAATGGAAGAACAACAGAAAAAAGCGCAGAATAAGGAAAAATAATTATTATCTTTGATAATAAAATTATTGCACAATGGAATTTAAGATTGAAAAACTGGATAATTACACTTTGATTCAGGTGCTAGAAGAAAAGCTAGACACTCATATTGCCCCCACCTTAAAATCGGAACTGGTTTTAATTTCGGGTAATGGTGAGAAGAATATCGTTCTTGACCTGAGTAAATGTCGTTACTGCGATTCATCAGGATTAAGTGCAATTTTGGTAGCCAACAGACTTTGTAAAAATGCAAATGGAACGTTTGTACTTACAGGTTTGAATGATGCCGTGGATCGCTTGATTACTATTTCGCAGTTGGATACAGTTTTGAATATTTCAAATTCCGTTAACGAGGCAATTGCTTTGATAAACCGGAGTAATTAACCGGTTCAGTGCCGATTTATGTCATTTTCTGTTACTATATTAGGTAGTAGTTCTGC
Organism: Bacteroidales bacterium; assembly: GCA_036514375.1. Classification (GTDB taxonomy): domain Bacteria; phylum Bacteroidota; class Bacteroidia; order Bacteroidales; family JAAUTT01; genus JAAUTT01. The sequence continues at coordinate 983 of DATBXH010000403.1, forward strand.
ACTGCCTACATCAAACAGATACTTAACCGCTCATTTGCTCAATGTAAATGAGCGGTTTTTTCTGATAGATTGCGGTGAGGGCACCCAGTTTCAGCTAAGACGTTACAAGGCAAAGTTTAGTAGACTCGATCATATTTTTATCACACATCTCCACGGGGATCATGTTTTTGGCCTTCCCGGCCTGATCTCCACGTTTAATCTTCTGGGTAGAAAAAATGCCCTTCATATCTATTCTCATCCTCATCTTGAGAAGATTCTGCATCAATTTCTTTCAAATTTTTACGCTGATCTTGATTTCCCTGTTGTCTATCATACTTTGAATCTTGCGTCATCAGAGTTAGTATTTGAGGATGACAAACTGGAGGTTTTAAGCTTTCCCTTAAAGCACAGGATTCCAACCTGCGGGTTTGTTTTTCGTGAAAAACCCAGGATGCGAAACATCCGGAAGGATATGATTGATTATTATAAAATTCCGATTCGGGAGATTCCCAATGTTAAGCGCGGAGAGGATTTTATTACCGAAGAAGGCATCGTTATTCCTAATGGTAGGCTGACTTTTGAATCTGAAACCCCAAAATCGTATGCCTTCTGCTCGGATACAGCCTATTCTACCGATATTCTACCCTATATCAGAGAGGTTGATTTGCTATATCATGAGGCTACATTTTCTGATACGGATAGAGACAGAGCAATTGAAACATTTCATTCTACAGCATCAGACGCAGCCCGTATCGCCTTGCAGGCTAACCCTAAAAAATTAATTATTGGTCATTTCTCAGCCCGATACAAAGATATTACCCAATTAGGTGAAGAAGCAAGAAAGATTTTCATCAATACAGATACTGCTGAAGATGGTATGGTTATTACCTTATAGTTTGTGATTAAGTGGATCAGGAGACTAGGTGATCAGGTGTATTCAATATAACGTATATTACCTTATTTTTCAAGTAGTTTTACTGTTTTTAACAGTTTGTTATATAGGTAGTTGATCAGTTACCTTTTTGTCTATGTTTTATTTGGGATATGGACTGTACCTCATGAATAATCTTTATCTTTGCACCATTTTAAAGCTGTATAATAATGTTGGAACGGATTGTCATTCTTGATTTTGGGTCACAATATACGCAGTTGATTGCACGTCGCGTAAGGGAATTAAACGTTTATTGCGAAATTTTTCCATTCAATAAGAAAATTAGTCTTGATTCTTCCGTAAAAGGAGTTATTTTGTCAGGAAGCCCATCTTCCGTGCGTGATAAAAATGCCCCTATTCCTGACCTCCAGGGAATTAAAGGTGAATTACCTCTCCTGGGTATCTGTTATGGGGCCCAGTATCTTTCCCATTATTTTGGTGGCGAAGTAATGCCTTCATCTACGCGCGAATATGGACGCGCGAAACTTAAATATATCAAAGAAGGTAATCAATTGTTAAGTGGTCTAAAACCTGAGAGCCAGGTTTGGATGTCTCATGCGGATACCATTGCAAGAATTCCTGATAATTACGAAATTATAGCCAGTACCAGTGATGTAAAGGTTGGCGCTTTTCATATCATGAATGAAACAACTTTTGGGTTACAGTTTCATCCGGAGGTTTATCATACGACAGAGGGTCTTACCATTCTTAAAAATTTTGTGGTAGATATTTGCGGATGTAAACAGACCTGGACACCTTCCTCATTCATAGATTCTACCGTTGACACATTAAAACAGAAAATAGGTAACGACAAGGTAGTCTTAGGACTATCTGGGGGAGTAGACTCTTCAGTTGCTGCGGTTCTTATTCACAAGGCTATCGGTAAAAATCTAACTTGTATCTTTGTAGATAACGGACTTTTACGGAAAAATGAGTTTCAAAAAGTATTGAACTCATATCAGAAAATGGGTTTAAACGTCCTGGGGGTTGATGCAGGGAAAAAGTTTTTGAATGATTTAAGGGGTGTTACTGAGCCGGAACAAAAACGAAAAATTATAGGACGAGATTTTATTGAGGTTTTCGACGAAGAAGCCCACAAGATTAAGGAAGTAAAATGGCTTGGACAAGGAACAATCTATCCGGATGTGATTGAATCTGTTTCGGTTAATGGACCTTCAGCTACGATCAAGTCTCATCATAATGTGGGTGGATTACCCGAAAAAATGAACCTTAAGGTGGTTGAACCGTTAAATCTTCTTTTCAAGGATGAAGTTCGCAGGGTAGGGAAGGCATTAGATATTCCTATAGACATTTTAAACAGACATCCGTTTCCGGGCCCGGGTTTAGGCATCCGTATTATAAGCGACATCACGCCTGAAAAGGTAAGAATTCTTCAGGAAGTGGATGATATTTTTATCGAAGGCCTTAAAATACATGGATTATACGATCAGGTTTGGCAGGCAGCGGCGATCCTTCTGCCTATTCAGTCTGTT
>DATBXH010000404.1:0-9407 GCA_036514375.1 Bacteroidales bacterium
AAGAACCTTATGGCACTTGTATAAGTAATTCCCTCGGTTTGCCAGGAGGTGGTGCTGTTACCGATTTCAACCCTGCGCTTGTTTCCTGAAAAAAACATGCTGCCGCTGAAATCATTCAAAAGCCACAGAAACGAATTAAACTTTGAGTTCATATAGCCAATCAATGCAACCTCACCAGTTGCCGGGTTAAAATCTGCGCCGGTAATCTTACCGTTGACATTGAATGACGTATAGGGCGACAAACGATAGGTGCCCGGTGTTTTGGATACCGTATAAACCCTGGTCCGAAAATCTCCGTGATCTTTTGTAAAAAGGTAGAGCGAATCGCCTTTGGAAATAATGGCTTCACAGTCGAAATTGGTATTATCATCCACCACGAAGCTTGTCTGATCTGCATACGATATGGAGATGGCCTGCGCGGTAGCTCCAACTACAGCCCCATCGCCGATGTCGTGTTTGGCAACTTTCAATATCTTCAAATCAGTACGGTTCCCTTCGTTATTGCCCAGATCGGCGATATAAAGGTAATCGCTGTCCGCAGCAATGTCCTCCCAATCGGTATTCGGATAATTGGAGATATTCACCGTCTGCAGGATGTTACCGGTGGTCGTGTCAACGGAAAAAATATCGGGGGGATTGCCACTATCACCAAAAGTCCAGAGTTTTCCGTCCGTATAAGCCAAACCTGATGTTTCCCTCACATGAGACAAGGATGCTTTTAGCAAAGGTTTGGCCTCCATTTGCGCATACTGGCAGGAACCGTCATTATATACCGCATCAGGATCAAAATTAACAGCCGCAGTATCGGTGCATCCGTTCTGTGCAGAAAGTCTCCATGAAAGACAGAAAAGGAGGAGGAGAAAGAAAGTACTAGGAGAGAACATGCCTGGATAAACATTTTATCCTAACCCAATTATACAAATAGTAAAAATAAGAACCTCAACGAGGTTGTCTAAAAAGTCTTGAATTGAGCGTAGTCTCCGGACTACGCTCAGCGCTTCGTATTGTAGGACAGAGAAGTACGCTCGGCGGAATTTACTCACTTCGTTCGTGAGAGCACTTCGTTAAGTTCCAGATTCCGCCGCATCAGAGATTTTTTAGACAGATTCTTGGGTAGGGGGTTATACAATAAATCATCAATGCTGATTTCCGCTACCATCCATTGGGAAAGCACCCAAATCAATACTTGGAGGGGTTACGGTAGCCTTTAAATCAGGATCCGAAATGGCATTCGTTGCATTAAGTGGTGAAAATCCGGTATAACCTTTGCCAATTGCCGGAGAGCCTGAAGCCAGATGAAAATCATAGTCCCCAACAAAATTATGCAGACTTATGACACCCGTCACTGGTAGCGGAAAGTTCACAAACTTTGGGTTATTTTGCCCAACCAGTGCAGGGGCGTTATAGACTTCCCCTAACTTATATGTGTCCGGATATCCAGGATAGAAAGTACTGGGATTAGGGATATCCGTACTTTGAGGATGTGTTGCATGGGTGACCGGGTAAATATCATTGACAACACTAATCGTATCTCCATAGCTTAAGTTATTACCATAGTAGCAGTGAAGGGTGTCTGCTGCCGGATTTTCCAAAATACGAAGCCCTGTTTTACAGTTGACCATAATATTGTTGTACGCATTTCCTCTTGCTCCTTGCTCGTAGTTTACATTTGCCCCCCTATCAGGGTCAACACTTCTCCAGCCCCCGGATATGTAAGTATTGTTATACATATTCACATAAGTTTGTGCAGATCCGTATGTTCCCTTATTAGAAGCCTTGGTTCCGCCTTTCGCCGTGCCAACAATAAGATTGTAGGCCATATCGCCTACCGATGAATTTTTAACATTCAAGGCATCTCCATCATTATAAGCAAGTTTTTCAATGGTATTTCTCATTATAGAGAATTTGCCGCCATTCATTCTTACAGCATCAGTGGTTGAGCCATACACCCATGAATCTTCCAAAATCAGATACCCGTTCGCATTTTGGAAATGAATGACAAAAAGATCATCTCCGGATTTATAGCCAACGGGAGGATTGTCGGCACTAGCCGTGCCACCGGCAAAATCAAGATGAGTCCATTTTATATCTACCAACATAGCAGTGGTATCGCATTGAATGCCACCCCAAAGTTTGCCATCCGGTTTAAGTCCGGGGTCAGTATTCGGATCCTGCAACGTTTTTAATTTATAAGAACCTGGATTATTATAAGCATCCTTTCCTGTAATCCAGTTTGGCTTATCCTTGGTACCTAAGGAAATAAATACACCTTTTACAATCAGTTGGGCATTTGGATTAAGAGACAGTAATTTTACACCATTCTGCATCAGCAGGGTATCTCCGGCATTAATGGTTACCTGACTTGCAAAATAATAGGATTTACCCGACTCCATAGTACCTTTAACACTTCCTGATAAGGTGTCGGTAGTTATTGACTTTCCAACCTGACGCTCAGGTTGGGAGACAACCGTATTATCTGATTTCTTACAGGAAAATATGGCCATAGCAGCAACTGCCATTAAGCCAACATAAAACTCTTTCTTCATGATTTTTTGTTGTTTTAAGGGTTTAATTTATTTGTTATTAATTATTGTTTAAATTCCTGAACCTGATGCCAAATGTGAAACTCTGGCCATAATAATCTTTCTGAACAGTGACACGGTCGCTTCTGGTTTGGTATGGAAGGGCAAATTTTCCGGTTCTGTAAATATTGGGTTTCAGAATTTCAACAATAACAGGTGTATTTAACAGGTTATTTGCTTTAAGATAGATGGTGAAATATTTAAATACATGCTTCTCAATAGAGAATGACAGTTGGGCAGTACTTCTTTGCCAATAATCCAGATCCAGAAAAGGAGAAACGTAGACAATGTTTTTTCCGGTATACACTAATGCCAATTGAGCATTTAAGCCGGTTTTAGGATTCTTAAACAGAACAGACACATTACCAATATGTGGTGATTGTCCCTGTAATGGTCTGGTTTGCACTGTATCAACAGTAATATAAGAGGCATTATAAAAGAATTTACTTGTAGTGATTTTGGAATTTGTATAGGTATAATTGCCTGATAAGCCTATGTGTCCCCAATATTTTGCAAATGCCAGCTCCAATCCATAATTTTGAGCTGTTCCAAAATTGTCAGGCACTAATGTAGCGCTCGAAGTTCCGGTAAACTTAACACCGGTTTCAATCGGATTCGTGATTTTTTTATAAAATACCCCGGCAAGAAGCTGATCAAAAGAGTTTGGGAAGAATTCATACCTTACGTCAAAATTATCGGAAGTAGCATGAAGCAATTTTGGATTACCGCTTATGCTAAAGTTATCGCCGGAAATGGTATACGGCACATATTCAAAGAAACCCGGACGATTGATCGCACTGAAATAAGACAAACGCAGGTTCTGATTCCCGTTGATCCTGTATTTCAAATGCAAACTTGGCAACATATCCGTATAACGAACTGTTCCTGTTGCACCATAGGCAATTTTAGGATCCTGTGCTGTCTTCCAGCCCTGATCCGTTTGCTCGGCCCTTACACCTCCCAGCACGGAGAATTTCTCATGTAACAGAATCGTGGCCTGTATATAATAAGCTGTTATTTTCTCTGTCGCCGTATATGTCAGTGGATTTATGGGACTTCCTTCTGCTGCTGTCACACCGTTGAAATCAGCAAATTTGTCGGGCGTCAGATTTCCGTCATAAGGTACAGGTTGTCCGGATGACGACGTTTTAGGGACAAGGTCCCATTCGTTATATTTGTTATCTCTTGATTTATCTCTGTATAAGCCCCCTGCAGCAAACGTAACATCCTGTTCAAATAACTTTTTATGATAACTCAGGTTAAGATAACCGGCCAGGTCCTTGTCTGAATTTCTCGTCCATATTCTGTAAAACGGAATGTTTAAAACTTGCGGGGTTGATGTGTGATTATGATTAATATCAAAACCAACCTGCTGCACTGTTTGATATTCTGACCAGTCGGGCGAATTACTTTTTGCCAGCGAATAGACACCCGACCAGTTTACTTTAAAATCTTCAAGAAAGGTATGTTCTCCCTGTAAGGTCGAATTGTAAATACTTTGGTTTCGAATTTTGGAACGATACATTAAATACGTGTTCCCGGTACCGACCCCGTCCCTTCCAATGGATAAACTTGTATCAATAGACTCGCGGTTCTCAGCCTCATCCATCTCCAGGTACAGGTTGTATAAACTTATTTTATTGTTCGGGCTGAATTCATAATCAATCTTGGAATGAAAACCATAACGGGTACTTTGTGTATTATATTTTCTGATATAAATATCGTCGAAGGAAGGCACGTTTCCCGGCTGTGGCTGATTTTCCGGTCTCAGCCATACCCTGTCAGAGCCTTTAAATAGGTTCTGATAACTCATGGCCAACATGATTCCTAATTGTTTCTCTTTTAAAAACCGGTTGCCGATAGAAAGACCCAGAAATTGGTCCATTGGCAATTTACGCGTTTTATAATCGAAGTTCTTATAAGTAAAATCATAAGGGGTTGCCTGATAATCGGAACCATGCAGATCGGCTGGTGATTTATCACTTACGACCTTCTTATCAAAATAGGTATACTTTCTTTCGGTCAGCAGTTCGCTAAATCCGGTTCCTGCATTTGCACTTATAGTCAATCTGTCCGGGGCATCCTTCATAACCAGGTTCATAGCGCCACCAATGGCATCACCTTCCATCGACGGTGTTAATGTTTTAATAACTTCCAGTCTCGCCAGGAGATCAGCCGGGAACATATCCATGGGGACATACCGGTAGTTGTTGTCCGGACTAGGTATTTTTATGCCGTTAACAAGGGTATAGTTATACCGCCGGTCCATGCCGCGTATAATGGCATAACTCGGTTCTCCGCTACTGGTTCGTTCCACCGAAACACCCGACATCCTCTGCAAAACACTTGCTATTGTATTATCCGGCAATAACTGGATTGTTTTGGCGGACATCGCATTTAAAACATTATCGGCCCCCTTTTCAAGCGACCTGGCATAAACACTGGATTCCTTATCAAAAGAACCGTCAATTTCAACCTGATCTAATTTGATCATTTCGGGCTCCAGCAGAAAGTCGTACGCAAGAACATCATTGTTTGTGGAGATGGCAACTTCTTTTTCCTGCGTTATATAACCGAGATACTGAATGACAAAAATATGTGTACCGGGATTCGCATTTTTAATGATGAACGAGCCATCGAGACCAGTCAAATCATTGATCAGGTTGTTTTGTTTGTCAACGATCAATGCACCAACGAGTGGTTCCCGGGTTTTGCCATCCAATATATGGCCTTTTAAAATGGCAGCTTGTATTTGTGAGGTAAGTAAAAAAGAAATAATCAGGCATCCTGTTATGGCAAGCATGGGTTTTTTAAAAAGCATATTCAGATTTATTAAAGCAGATACAACCGATATAAACCATTGTTAGTTCAAGTAAATATCCAAGCAAATACCTAATTAACAATTATTTAATCATCACTTAAGTATTACTAAATATGAAATTATGGCATATTCCAAATAACAAAATGAGATTCAGTCCTATATTCAAATGTCAAAAGAACGATGACTATTAAGATTTAATTAAGATTATGAAAGATCATCTGACTTTAAAAACATCCTCAAACTCAATGCACATTTTTTTAACACAACAAACATAGTTTGGCATGATGCTTGATATCATATCGTTGAATAAATGAAATTACTAATACAAGCAAGTAACTTTAGACCCTATGAAAGATCCAGGCATTGCTCCGGCACCTGTGCTGGAGGTTAAAATTGACAAAGGAAACAAGCTCATTAACACAGCAGAAGTGATTTATTTCGGTGGTAACGGAAAACACGTCGTGATGCATTTTAAAGACGGCAATGAGCTCGATACACATCAGCTGGTAAAATGGTACGAAGAACAACTACCCGAACCTATGTTCTGCCGTTGCCACGATTCCTTTATCGTAAACTGTTCCTACATCGAATGTATATGCAGCAACAAATTCATATTAAAAGGTGATATCTACATAAAAATATCACAGAAATACAGGGATCATGCACTGAGCATGTATGAGCTCTATGTCAGACTTGGGAACGGCAATTAACATGCACAGTTCAGATTTATCTGCGGTACCGAAATTTGCATTCTACCATTCGTTCTGAATGCCGTTTACTCCAAAATTTCTGCATTTACTCCCAAGGAGTATGAATTACTCCGCATCCGTGCCTTTCATTCCAAAGTTGCATCAATTACTCCTATTTTATATCAGCCACTCCGAAAATAGGCGTTTTACTCCGGGGGGTATTGACCGGTAAAACATTGATATCTACTTTTAACCATCAATTTCGAACAGGAACATCAGACAATTCATCCCGTTCGGATTTGAACAAGATATTCCTGAATTATTAACTCTTTAAAACGTTTCTCAATGGCAACAACTGAAAAAAACAATGTAATTGTAGAACTTTATGATTTAAGTATTACGCCTCGCAAGGACGATCGTTTCGGACGTGTAGTTACAAACAAGACACTCACCGAGGACGATCTGATAGCCATCGCCGTAGCCAGGCGAACTGATTTGAATGCCAACACGCTGAAGGCATCCATGGAAATTCTAAAAGAAATTGGCGCGGAACAACTGGCCAACGGAGCTTCGGTACGATTCGGCCTGGGTTATTTCAATCTGGTAGTTAACGGAGTATTTATAGGTGACATGGCCAAGTGGGACTCCACACAGCACAGCCTCACCGTAAATGCTGTCGCCACTGCTGATGTACGGAACAGAGTAAATTTAGCTACCGTTGATGTTCGCGGTATGGCTGCTTCGGGTCTTGCAATAAACGCTGTAATAGACATAAACTCGGGTAAGGTCAACAGCGTTCTTACCCCTGGCGGAGGAATCAATATCACGGGATCGCGTATTAAAATTGAAGGCGATAAGCCAACCGTAGGTCTCAGCCTCATTAATCAGACAACAAACCAGGTGGTTCCAATCCCCAAAACGTCAATACTCACAAACGACCGGTCCAAGATAAGCGCTATTGTACCTGCAGGTCTGACAGCCGGTGATTACAAACTCAGCATCTGCACGCAATATAGTAATGCGAATACCTCTCTAAAAGAACCGCGAACCTTCGTCTTTGAATACTTATTAACTGTAGCGGGATAATCTGAAACGTATCAAACCCTCACAATCGTTTGTAACAGTCTTTCATCCGGTTGTGAGGGTTTTTTGTTTTATAAGACCATGTTACGTGGTATTAGGGTACCACATGGTGTAGTGTTAGGGGACCAGATCAGCTAGTATTAGGGGACCACACCAGCTGGTGTTAGGAGACCACACCAGTTAGTCCCCGGGGACTACGTCGCCTAGTGTTAGGGGACTACGTCATGTAGTCTTATAAGATCCAAATCCGGAATATTTTAATCAAAACTACCCATTAATACCTGTTTTTTAGTTAGGTAAAAAATCTTTATACCTCTGACCATCTGACATATCATGCTTTAGGCCAATCATAATGGCTTCCTCTTGTCTTAACACAAAAGGATCAAAAAGTCAAGAAAGTATGACGCTATAAGGTGCTCCGGTTTAGGGCTTTCCCTCTTCTTGTACGCCATACTTTCAGCGCTCTTCTTTATTCTATCGTTCCAATTTTTTCATTATTAATTCCTTCATTTCTTTCATTTCCCCTTCCTTCAACGACTCCGTCTTAAGAATTACGGTTAGTCCGGGAACGACCGCTATAGCGGCAGTACCTTACGTCCGTAAACTTCGTTTAAAACCTGTGCTCCTCCCGCATAGAAAGCAGAAAGTCCGCAAAGAATGCCTTCGTAGCCGGCAAAGGTCTGTATGCCTTTACTTCCGGTGAAATCAGCGATGGCTAACAGAAAAAAAAGAATTACCAGGGTAAGGAAGACGGTTTGCAAAGCGCGATTCAGTTTGAGCGTTCCAAAGAACATGAATAAAGTAAAAAGACCCCATAGCAAAAGATAAAAACCGACCGCAGTTTCATCCGGTTTAAAGTCTGCTCCAAAACTGGTTTTGGGGATGACAACCAGTGCCACCAGGGTGAGCCAGAAAGAACCGTACGCTGTAAATGCTGTGGCTCCAAACGTGTTGTTCTTTTTCCACTCTTCGATACCTGCAATGATTTGAGCGATTCCTCCAAAAAATATTCCCATCCCCAGAATCATGGAATTAAACGAGAAAAAGCCGGCATTGTGGAGATTTAACAGTACGGTAGTCATTCCAAAACCGAATAGGCCGAGCGGAGCAGGATTGGCAGACGAATCCTTAAGAATTAGTGCGTTGTCTGATGTGTTCATAATCATTTATTTTTAGGTAGAACTTAGATTATCAGGCAAATGGTATAGGCATGAGATCCATGCAGATGTATTTGTAAGTTGTAAAAAGTGATGTAGTAAAAATCAACGTAGCTTATAACAACTTAATCTGTTATTAGTTGAAAATGGAAGGAAAAAATTCGATAACGGGAAGTTTGGAATTGTTACCTTTTTTGTGCGAGTGCCTCAGATCCTGAAATAACATCAAAAAGTTCTTCATCAATGGAACTTTGGCGTAAACGATGGAACACACGGTTGAGGTCCTCAAGCAGTTCATCAATATTTTTTTCGGCACGCTGCATGGCTGCCAGGCGGCTGGCATTTTCACTGGCCAGTGACTCGGCACACGCCCTGAACAGCGAAACAAAGAGGTAATTGGCAATGAGGCCCCGTAAGGCCTGTTCAACTCCATGGATGGTTTCAGGAATATTAGTGGTTGGCCATCGTTGTCCGGTGACACCTGACCGCCATTTTTCGTCCAAAGGCAACAGCCGTTGACTTACAGGTTCATAAATTGCTCCTGATTTGGGACGGTTATGGAAGATATATAGTTGAATGGTTTTTCCTTTTTCTTTCTGGGCTTCTGCTTCAATTAAAATTTGTCCGACCAAAGGGGTGATGGAATTCACGGAATTCGGAACAGAGAATAGTCCTGCCATGGGAAGTCCGGAATCTTCCAGGCGGGAGTAAACACGTTCTCCCACAGCCCAGACTTTTTTATTAACTGGCATGGCATGCAATGTGCTTACCACATAATCTGTCAGTACATCGTTAAATTGTCCCACCAATCCCTGGTCGGAACCAAATACAACGGCTCCGATAGTTGCTGATTGTGTCTGCTTTTCTCTTTCAGCAACGGTTGGTTCCCATACCTGACGAAAACATGCGATTAATCCTAATTCCACGGTATGATAATAATCGCCTAAAGCAGCCACAGCCTTTTCGTACTGATGAATATTGGAAGCAGCCAGTACTTTCATGGTACGAACCACGGATTCAAGATCAGCAGCCCCGTTTATTTTCCTTCTCAGACTCTCCAGGGTATCGCTCATGA
>DATBXH010000405.1:0-2068 GCA_036514375.1 Bacteroidales bacterium
TAATATTCGGCTAATTGGTAGAATGACTTTTTAGGAACCCAGGGAAGTCCTTTATAAGATTCTTCGCCAGGTTTTTTGATTGTCTTCACAATTCCATAACTAGCCATGTCCAGGTCGTATTTTGGATCGGGATTGAATGCAAATGATGTATTAACAAACGTAAAAACAAATGCACCTTCAATTTTTTCTTCTTCAAAAATGCCAAGTAAATCAACAATATAATTGGCCTGAACATCCTCATTTCGAATGTAATTTTTTTTCAATTCAGGCCTTGGTTTGCTCCAGTCAATGATAGCCCACCCGGCACCTCCTTTATCTTCAGCCCCCTGATAAGTGCAACATCCAAATTCCGTTATAACCATGGGTTTGCCAAAACGAAGGTAATTCCGCAGTTGTTTTGTGTAAAAAGATTTGTTGTAAGATCCCCGGTAGTGGTCCGCTGATACTATATCGAATGGTGTCCAGTCCACGTCCTCCCAGGTTCCGGAAGCATAGGTAATTTCACCCGTAAAGTTTTCTTTTACTATTTTAACTGCCTCGGCCAGGAAAGCATTGAGTTTGTAATTGTACCTGTTTTTTATTTTTAGAATACTCTTTATAAGGAAAAGCGGTCCGAACAGATTCTTAATTCGTTGGTAGATACCTTCGCCTTTAATAAACCCTTTCGTAAAGATTGAAAATTCACAACCAACCACGAATATTACCTTCCCGTACTTAGTCCTTAGTTTTTCCGCTGATGCTGAACACAACGAAAGATACTCCAACGTTTCGGACATGGTTGCGTCAACTTTGGCCGGAGAAAAGAATACAGTCAACCCCAGTTCCAATGCAATTTCAGAGGCTTTAAACAATCGATCTGTCTCCTGTCCCGATATTCGGATAGCATTGCACTTCAATTCGTTCTTAATAATCCCTATTTCCTGCCGGACAATATCCATATCGAATAGTTCCCGACTGGAGTGTTCTTTATTAAAGTATGTTCCGATATCATAGTTGATACCCTTATATTTCATGGTATTCAGGTTTTAGTTAGCTTTCTCTTTTCCCATGCAACAGCAGGTTCACGGCATCATCGAGCGAACCGGCACGCACCACATTACCTGAATTCACAAAATAAATCTCGTCCGCATTCTCAATGGTATTTAACCGGTGTGCGATGATAACAAGAGTAGTGGAAGCCGGCAGTTTTTGCAGAATTTCTTCCAGGAGCTGTTCGGTTACGGTGTCGATATTTGCTGTGGCTTCGTCAAGAATGAGAAGCTCCGGCTTTCGTAATACTGCCCTCATAAAGGCAATGAGTTGCTTTTGTCCAAGGCTTATACCGTCGCCGGATGCGAGTACCTTGGTATCGAGGCCGGATTCAAACCTTTCCAGCAAGCTTTCAAGACCTGCATCTTTTATAGCCTCCGTCAGTTGTCCGTTGGAGTAACTTTTATATTCCTCGTTTCCGTAAAGAATATTATCTCTGATGGTTCCTGAGAACAGGAAAGGCTCTTGAAGGATAAAGCCTACTTTCCGCACACGTTCGGATGCCGGATAGGAACGTATATCCCTTCCATGCAGAAGTACAGTGCCTTTAGTGGTGTCATAAAGTCGTGCTATCAACGAGGCTGTGGTTGTTTTACCACCACCTGTCGGGCCCACAAAGGCGTATGTTTTTCCTTTTTCGAGATCGAAACTTACATGGTGCAAAACCTCTTTGCCATTCGGATAACTAAATGACACGTGTTTAAAGGACAGTAAAGGTGCATTGTTTATTTTTTCCCTGTTTTCAACCACTTCCATATCGTTTTCGAGTGAAAGTATTTGAGAGACCCTGTCCCAGGCGGCCAGTGCAACCTGGAAATTGGACCACAATGCAGCTAATTGTCGCAACGGGTTATAGAAGTTCATAATGTAAGCAAGAAAACTGATAAGTAAGCCCACCGTAAAGGACCCCGCAGCAATCAGGTAAATACCAAAAGCCAGCACAATCAGTTGCCCGATATTGGATGAAAGACCATAGACAGGCATAAAGATGTTATTGGCCAACCCGGCTTTGACGGCAGAAGTATAGTTTTGCTGATTG
>DATBXH010000406.1:0-5949 GCA_036514375.1 Bacteroidales bacterium
AAAATTTTGAAAAAGAACCGGAACTTACTCACGGACCTTATGATTATAGATAGAAGACAAAAGTACGAAGTACTGGGTACAAGGAATTTGTTTTCAGTATTTAAAAACTCTTACTCAGTATTTTTATATCATACTTAAAAATTATGGAACATTCTGTCGCTATAGAACACCGCGATGATGAAGCCTCAAGAATTGGCATGTGGTTGTTCATTTTTACCGAAATGTTTTTGTTTGCCGGACTTTTCCTGGTTTTCACCGTTTACCGGGTAAAGTATCATGATGGATTTCATTTGGCTGCGCAGGAGTTAAATGTTACCGTGGGTACTATAAACTCCATCATTCTTTTGTTAAGTGGAATGACTATGGGAATTGCCTACCTTGCCACCCGCAAAGGCAAAACCCAATTAACTCTGATCATGCTGGTGATCACCATTGTGCTTGGCATCATTTTTCTCGTAAATAAATATTTTGAATGGAAAGTAAAAATCGGGCATGGGTTGTATCCTGGTTCGGCCGAACTCGATAGCCTTAGTCACGGAGATGTCATGTTCTTTGGACTATATTTCTTCATGACCGGTTTGCACGCTTTGCACCTCATTGCAGGACTAATTTTCATAAGTATTGTTTTTGGAGGAGTTCTGAGAGGTCGTGTTCATTCCACAAAATATGCACTGATTGAAAATTGCAGTCTATACTGGCACCTTGTTGACTTGGTTTGGATATTCTTATTCCCATTGTTTTATCTAATAAATTAACACTAATGGAACCTGATAAAAAGAAGGCGGAAAGCTATAAATTATACCTGTCAACATTCATTACTTTGTCGGTGATGACCTTACTTGCTGTTGGGTTTACCCACGTCAGGATGGCTACATCATTGGTTGTCGGCATAATTCTGTTGATCGCAGTAGCACAAGCTACAATTGTTTTGCGATACAATATGCATTTGAAATTTCACGATAAGATATTAACTGTCTTCGTGGGACTTGCATGTTCCCTTATCGTGTTCCTGATTCTGATTACCATGTTAGACTTTGTAAACCGCTAAATATTCTGAAATATGTTTTCCGGAGCTTCAAATTTTGTAAATAACGTAGACAAAACAACACTGTTCATCTTTCTTGTGTCCATATTCTTTCTTATCGGGATTACGGCAACCATGATTTATTTTGTGGTGAGATACAACAAAAATAAAAGTCCAAAATCCGAACATATCGAAGGCAATATCACACTTGAAGTTGTTTGGACAGTAATACCGGTTATCCTGGTTTCCGTAATGTTTATTTATGGATGGACTAACTGGAAAATGTTAAAAAGTCCGCCAAAGAATTCATTTGTAATCACCAGTACAGCCCGTATGTGGAGCTGGTCCTTTAAATATCCGAACGGGAAAGTAACTGATACTTTATATGTTCCTGTGAATAAAGCTGTGATTGTAAATGTCAATTCGGCTGATGTAATTCATAGTTTATATATTCCTGCATTCCGTGTAAAACAGGACGTAGTTCCGGGGAATAAGAATTTTCTGTGGTTTATTGCCGAAAAGGAAGGCACATACGACTTGTTTTGCGCAGAGTATTGCGGTCTGCGACACGCTTACATGACTTCGGCGGTGGTGGCTATGCAGCAGGATACATTTAACTCCTGGTACAAAGCTTCGCAGGAAGCCGTTACAGCCACAACTGGTGCTGCGGCAAAGAAGTCATATCCTGGTCAGGATCTGATCAAGCAAAATGGTTGCGTTGCCTGTCATTCGATTGACGGATCAAGAATCGTGGGCCCTTCCTTTAAGGGCATTTACGGAACAAAGACGGCAGTGCTTGTGAATGGCAAAGAGGAACAGGTCCTGGTTGACGATAGTTATATTCTCGAATCCGTTTATGAACCTAATGCAAAAATAGTAAAAGGGTTTCAGCCAAACCTGATGCAGTCGTTTAAGAGTACGTTAACGAAAGATCAGGTTAAAGAAATAGCTGAGTATATTAAATCGTTAAAATGATTTTGATTTTTATATAAGAGCATGAATCATCAATATAGCGAGGATACTTACCTGGTATAGATAAAGTGAACGAAAAGATTTGCCAAGGTCGAATGCAATATTCTTACTAAAAGCATTTCTGTAAAAAGAAGAAACCAGGATAACATTAAGTAAAATAATGCAAACAATAAGGATTGATCCTGAAATTAAATGAAACAGAGGGAAAATCAATGTACTTAATGATGTACTCACAATCCATATAAAAATAATGAATTGAATTCTTTTTTCGCTCAGCAGCGAGGTTATGGATGGAAAACCAGCCATCTCATAATCTTTTCTGAATTTAAGCAACAGCAGACAGAAATGTGGTATTTGCCAAAAAAACATGAAGGCAGCAATGAATAAAATGTCTGGGCTAAAAATACCTGCACCTGTTGCAGTCCATCCCATCAGAGGAGGAATAGCGCCGGTAACCGCACCTACAAGGATAACATAAGGAGTTCTTCGTTTTAAAGGTGTATACACTCCATTGTACCAGATAATATTAAACAGTCCCAGCAAAGCAGTGGTAGGGGTGGTAAGAAAGTACAATATCGCCAGGCCTTTTAAGCCTAATACGATAGCTAATACTAATGCCATTTTCGGATTCATTTGATGAGAAGGCAGAGGTCTGTTCCTGGTTCTCGACATAAGAGCATCAAAATATCTCTCCTGGTACTGGTTAAGAACAGTTGCAGAACCTGCCAGAAGTAACACACCGAGAAACACCGAAATTGCTGTCCAGTCGAGTGTATGGCTGGCAATTATGTAGCCTGCAAGGGCAGAGAAGGCAATAGCCGTTGACATATTGACCCTGGTCAGTTTTAAAAAGATCTTCATGTAGTTTTTAGAGTAAATTCCCAACATCAATACATATTTTTTATAATAAAACAAACAGTTGCTGAAACTGTTTAACCCTCTCGGCTGTTATAGAGGAATAAACTTTTGGCCGACCTGATTTTTCAGTATGATTGCATCCTAGGTCAACCAACCGTAATTGAATGGGTATGGAAAACAACTCTCAAAAAGACAAGGCAATTGCCCGGTCGATATTAGAAACGCTGATCTACTTTGATATTTTTTCACATCCTCTTTCATTTGACGAAATTATCGATTATTGCAACTATCCCAAGTTACAAAAGGAAGACGGATTAAGAGTACTTGATCAGTTAAAATCCGGGAATCTGATAAATTACCATAAGGGTTTCTATTTTTTAGGAAATGACGAATCCTGGGTGACAAGAAGGCAGGAAGAAAACCGCCTGGCAGATAAACGACTAAAAACTGCCGTGCGATATTCGCGGCTCATTGCCAATTTCCCCTATGTTCGGGGAGTTTTAATTTCAGGCTCTCTTTCCAAACATGTGATGAAACCGGACAGTGATATCGATTTTTTCATTATCACCAAACCAGGTAGGCTTTGGGCGTGCAGAGCTTTTCTCACATTCTTCAAAAAATTATTTTTAGGAGATTCGTACCGGAATTTTTGTATCAATTACTTCATCGACAGCGAAAGCTTGGAAATACCTGATAAGAATGTTTTTACAGCAACGGAAATTGCCTTTCTTCTCCCTATGTATAATTACAAACTATACCAGGAGTTTTTAGACTCAAATCAATGGTATAGGGCAGAATATCCAAATTTCAGGAACCGGCCGGAGAATGTCCAAATCAAACCGGTTTTTATAAAGGACATGCTTGAGTTTCTTTTTAATAATCGGATTGGCGAATGGATTGATAAAAAGAGTTTTTCCATCATTACCAGATACTGGCAGAACAAATTCAGTTATCTGGACCAGGCAAGTTATGCACTAAACTTCAGGTCTTTAAAAAATGTATCCAAACACCATCCGAACGATTTTCAGCAAAAGGTACTAAAAGAATACTATGAGAAGATCGCAGCTTATAAGTCTTTTGCAGGCTTAAATCCGGATGATTCGGGAAATCCAATTGTAAATCAACGTGCATGAAAACCAAAAATATATGGATACTTGGCGGCACAGGCTTTATTGGTAGCGCATTGGTGAGACACCTCTCGGAAAATCCAAAGAATTCCCTTCATTTGCTGGTTCATCGAAATGTTCCATACAGATCATTGGAATCTCACAACACCTTTACAGGAAGCCTTGAAAATTTCGATCTGGCCTGGATGGAAAAATATTCGCCGGATGTTATCTTTCATTTGGCACGACTTGGCGGTAGCAATGCCTTCACTCGCAATCTTTCTTCCTATAAAGGAGCCAAAGCTAATTATCGCCTTATTCGTTGCCTTGAAAGTATGAAGAAACCTCCAACTTTGGTTTATGTGTCGGGGTCGCTGATGTATGGACATCAGACGAGCGGAAATCCGATTGATGAATATGCATCGCTTTCTCCTGTGTCCTATGCCAAATATTATATCCGGGGCGAGGAACCATGGATAGAAGCACAGACTAAAGCATCGCTCGACATTCGTTTTGCCCGGCCAGGTTGGATTTTAGGACCTGCCTCATGGTTTAGAATATTTTACTGGCAACATTATGTAAAAACAGGGAAAATTCCTTTGTTTGGAGATGGTCAGCAGCGAATGTCCTTAATTCATGTGGATGATTGTGCAGGTCAAATCGCAAACCTGGCGGAGAAGGGAAGCAAACTTCAGAATCTCAACATCTTTTCAGGACCGCCTGTAACCCAGGAGATCTTTGCGGAAACGCTGGCATCTCTGCTTCAAACGCAAACTGAAACAATTTCCGTAAAAACCTTAAAAAATGAATTCGGGAACACGGTTACGGAAGCGTTGACCTCATCCATTCCTCTGCAAACAAAATATTGCGAGATGGCAAGCATTTATATTCCAAAATATCCTGATCTGGAAGCCATGCTTGTTAAAACTCTGTCAGCGCTTAAACACCATGAGGCCGTATTCTCCAAAACGCCATAGGAAGGTCTTATCGAGAACCTTATCTATGCTCCATAACAAATAACTGAGTCTTCGCCCAAGCTTACGATTAATTTGAGTAAAGAACCAGGCAGGGTGAATGATGGTGTATCCATGTCGGCGGATGATTTTAAGGTCATGAAAAGCTCGTTTAACCTGTGCCGGAGTATAACAATGACTTGGCAAAAAAACTGTCGGCGAATAGCCCCCCCAAACAGGTTTAAGACGCGAAAAAGCCCTGGAGAAACGAAACCTGGCCATGTCGATCAACATTCCTCCGATATACCATTTATTCACAAAGCTTAGAACAATGATTCCGTTGTCAGTGAGCGATTCCGACAATTTTTCAGCTGCCAGGTTTAAATCCCCAACTGTATTAAGGGCGCCAAAAAAAACATAGATCAGGTCAAACTTCCGTCCGGGAAAAACTTCACCTATCTCTTCGGCACCGGCAACTTCCACGGTAACATTGGAACAACCGTATGTCTGTAACCGTTCGCGGCTTAACTGAACCATTTCCGGCGAAATATCGATTCCGGCAATCAGACGTTTGGGATGGGTTTTGGCAAAGTGCACCAAATCGAGCCCCATTCCACAGCCAACTTCAAGCATCGTAGTTGCGGGAAAAAACTTCACAGTCTCACGGAACGACTGACGTATCTGCTGCAAAACCGGATTTGACCAATAGCGGGATTCATAACCCTGGGCATCCATATTGTAATACATACTGACTTTCGAATTATACGTCGAGTGATTCATGGGCTTTCATTTCAGATTGTGATACCATCCAGGCCGCAGTTCCCCAAAACAGGAATGCAAACTTGTCAGTACTCAAAAAGTTATTAAAAAAGGCATGAAAAAGATAGGTGGCAATCACAGCGAAACCTATGATAATGGTCGTCCTTTGCGGATGGCTCCGGGCTTTTACAAAAGCAATCCAAAACCACCGGCTAATGAGGACAAGTAAAGCAACAATTCCTATAATTCCCATCTCACTGATCGCCAACAAATACTC
>DATBXH010000407.1:0-2941 GCA_036514375.1 Bacteroidales bacterium
TTAGTTTCTCAATTCGCTTAATTAGATGATAAAAATCTAATTTTCAATCGGCTATGAACTATTAAAATAGCTTTCACCAAACGACTTTAGCCTTCACGTCAGTAATTTCGCGAATGACCGCGAATTAAACAGCATTCCCCCTTTTCATTCGCTAAATTAGCGTAATTCGATGATTATTTCTTTCTGATTTCCACACTCACACTACCTTCGCACCCAAACTCACACCTAAACTATTCTCTTCATTTTGAACAAAAAAACATTAATTTTGGAATTCCATTTTAAATTTTTTTTTTATTTTTATTTTAACAAATTATAAAACAAAAACCGTTGGTACGAAACCGCCATATGGAAAGTATAACAGAAATGGAACCAAACGCCTCAATGAATTAATACAACAGATTCCATTCGCGCCTTACACAACCAGTTAGAGTTCATTTTCCATTAGCAGCTATCCAACACGGAACAAAAAATGTGTGTTCCCCATGATTAAAAATCAATCCCGGAATGCAGCTAACGATTCCCGAACAGTAACAATGCATTCCGGAACACAGAAAGGGAATCCCGGAATACTTACATTGTATCCCCAACCGGTTACAATCAATCCCGATCCGAGTTTTGACAATATCTCCCAAATAAGGAAGAAAAAAGAACACGAGCAACTGGTGAAAGCCAACACCAGCGAGTTTAATAAATACTGGCTACTCATCGACGATATCCTTGCCACCGGCAGAGCTATTTATAAGAAAAAGGACAAAAACAAGGCAAAGGATTACACCTATACCGAACTCATCAAAGTTGTGCGAATGAAACATAAAGCACGGGACAACGGAGGTGAGGAGACGAATGGAGGTACTGAAGCTAAATAAGAAAGTAAAGATAGAGATTGAACTGCGGCTGGTGTGCAGCTGGCTGGGGGTTTGTTTCTAGACTAATAAAAATCCAAATGAGAATTTATTCTTGTTGCTATCCAAATGGTCCTTCTGATAAAGCGGGTTATGAACATTAAATCATTTCCATTGAGGAAAGTTCAAAATATCATAATGTTAAAGTTAACCCTCGCAAAAGGATGATCTTTAATCAACATTAGAAACAAATGTTAATACTGAAGAAAAATATCATGAGTAAAAACCATTTAAAATTAACTCTTATCATCAGCCTCAGTTGCTGCATACAACTCTCATTTATGTTTTTTATAATAGATCCTCACTCACTTGAATGGCCTGATTCTAATGAATATATATCAATTGCAAATACAATAGCACATGGAGATTCTTATAGCGCAAATCTTCATAATCTATTTAGGTCCCCTGGTTATCCCTTCTTTTTGGCTGCTATAATAAGTTTGATAGGAAATAATTTAATAATTATACGACTGATTCACATTCTACTTCAAATATTTTTTTTAATCGGGGTATATCATTTAGGGAAACAATGGAAAGGAGAAAGATTTGGATTATTCTTAACTTTTATTAGCAGCCTATATCCATATTATATCTATATACCGCTTGCACTTGTCCCTGAATCATTACTCATTTTCACATCACCATGGATCATTTATTTCTTTTTACGACTTGAGAGTTCTGTAAACTTTAATAATCTACTATTTTCATCCTTGATAATCTCTTTAGGTACAATAACAAGACCAACCTATATTATCATAGCCATGACATTTTTTTCTTATTTTGCATTCATTAAAACTTCTTGGATAAAGAAATTGAACGTCTTCATTTATCTTTTATTAATTCCTCTCTTTATTCTTTCATTATGGGGATACCGCAATTTACGAATTCATGATCATTTCATTATTTCTACAGCTGCCAATGCCAACTTATTTGTTAGTTTTAATGATAATACAACCATCTATACAAAAATCGATTGCCCAGTCCCTGACAACATTCAAAAAAAATTGTCCCTAGCAAAAGATGATTTCATGAAAGACAGTATATATAAAAATGAGGCTATTAATTTTATTAAAAAACACCCGTTTAAAAGCACTTATCTGGCTTTTGTTCGAATGCTTGATTTGTGGAACCCTATTCCTCATACAACTCTTAACTACTCGCTATTTAAAAAAATTTTATCTTCTCTACCGTACATTATTGTTTTATTTTTTTCATTTTTTGGACTTTACTTAGTAAGAAAAGAACGCTTTATTTATGTGCTAATAACAATCTTAATATTTAATACGGCTATCAACGGAATCTTCGCTGTGTCAATTAGATATAGAGTTATTTTTGATATTATCATAATAATGGTTTTTACTTATTTTGTTTATACAAAATCTCCAATTTTTTATATATTCATAAAAAAACATATTAATAAATTAAATGAAAAGCTATACTTATTCTTTATCAAGTTTTTTAAATTAAAAAATTGAAAATCAGTTCTAACTTTTTTATACCAATTTACCATCTCATGGATCCCTTCCTCAGATGAATAAGGCGGTGCAAAATTTAATCTTTTATTTGTACTCGTATTGTCAAGCTCAAGCGAGCCAAAAAGCCTGTCCACAATTGAAGGTTTCACACGTTTTGCCACGCTAAGCATAAATCCTGGCACTGCAAACAGCACAACTCTTTTATGACTAACTTTTGCTATGAGACGAACAAGTTGCGTTGTAGATAGCGGTTCCCTGTCACCAGCAATAAAAATTCCAGAAGCTTGAGTTTTTATGATATGCTGTAGCAAAGCCACCAGATTCCTAACATACACCATGGAACGAACATTGCTTATTCCACCAAATGGGAGCACTGGAAACTTGTTGACCAGATTTACAAGGTTATACATGTTGGCCTTTACTCCTACTCCATAAACCAAAGGAGAACGCACAATGGCAACTTTAAAGTGTTCATCCTGTAAACTCAAAAGTAATTTTTCAGCCTCGTATTTACTTTTACCATAAGGGTCCATGGGACAACATTTAGAATCTTCATTCCATGCA
>DATBXH010000408.1:0-2035 GCA_036514375.1 Bacteroidales bacterium
AAACTTTTCCTGGAGGCCGGCGGCGAAGAATTAATCCTGGTTGAAAGTCTTAACGACAGCGACCTGTGGGTGGAGGCGATGGTGGATATCATCGGGGAGAATGTTGGAAGCTGATAACCAAATCCGCATCACGGCGACATATATAAGTATTGGCAGTATTGCAATTATTTTAAGAGGTCGCCACATACGCGGCTTATCTTTATGGTTTACCCTTATTTTCTACAAAGAGGCCACCGCGATGCGGCTTTTAATTCTATTCAAAATAGAACCTTATCTATACAGTGGCTATTTTACAATATCTTGAATCAATTCAATGAACGTTTAACAGCGAAATCATCTGCCTCTTGTCTCACTGTATAACGTGTTAGCGGTATGGACTTCATTAATTCCATATTCCATTCATTTCTGTCAGGATTATGGGTTTGTTATCAGTTATGACAATCGTATGTTCATGCTGTGCCATATAACCACCTCTGTTGCCAACTAAAGTCCATCCGTCATTTAGAGTCTCAGCATAAGTAGATGTTGTTGATATAAATGTTTCAATAGCAACAACGGAATTCTTTTTAAACCGCCTTTGGTCATACCGATCTTTGTAATTAAGCAAATTATCAGGATGTTCGTGAAGACTTCTTCCAATTCCGTGTCCGCCAAGATTCTTAATTACTTTGTACCCCACTTTCTTTGCTTCACTTTCCATTAAGTGTCCAATATCCGAAATACGCACCCCACCTCTGATATTGTCAATGGCTTTTTTCAAAATGATTTTTGATGCATTTACTAATTCATGGTGCTTATGAATGTCTTCACCAAGTACAAATGAACCACCATTGTCTGCCCAAAATCCATTCAATTCAGCAGAAACATCAATATTAATCAAATCACCCTCGTTTAAAACTCTTTTATCAGAAGGTATTCCGTGGCAAAACTCATTATTGACACTAATGCAATTATAACCGGGGAAGCCATAAGTAAGCATTGGTGCTGATTTTGCCCCAAAATCAGAAAGGATTTTTGCTCCAAATTCATCAAGCTCTTTTGTTGTCATACCCGGTTGAGCAAATTTTGTCATTTCCTTTAACGTATATGCAACTGCTTCGCTTGCCTTTTGCATTCCAATCAACTCGAAATCCTTTGTTATTGACATATTTATAACTTTTTTCCATTTATAATACTTTGTGGCGTACAAACATTGGTGGTATCGTTAGTTGCCGAGTTAGAAGCTGTTCCCTGTCAAGGTGCAATGAACTTGATAAGAGGGAAAACCTTGAAATTGGCACAGCGACGGCAATTAACTATACCATGTGTTGGCGGTTCGTGTTTTATTTTTTATCTAATTCTAGTTTAGTCCAAAAAAACTATCTTTCTTTAGGTTATCTATAATCCTATTTGGATACCTTTCGCGCTTCCCAGATTTCCATGCACTTTCTGAAAATATGGGGATAGACTACGAAATGGCGGAATGGTCGAATGCAGCTCATGTAAAACGCGCTGAAAGCGTTTCTATGCTTAACGTACACCGCAAGTCGGATTTTCCACTTCCCTTCTCCCGAGGGAGACCAAGCATAATGCATTAGTGCATGCTCGGTGGAATTGGAGATTTCATGGAGCGTTTCGTCCGCGAAGGTATACACCGGCCTGAAGCTCATATAGTCCTGCGTCGAGATGTCCATCGCTCGTTCCGGCATGTCTTTCTCGAGATCGCTTTCCTGCAAACGATCCCGAAGACTCTTTTCCTGGCAGCCCGGGATAGAGAAATTATTCAAGTTATCATCGATGTGAAACAAAGCCCCGAAAACCTTTCGCACTCTGAACAGCATTCCAGTCAAGGAGCCATCATAAATGTTCTTCATCATGGGCTCAATGGAGTTTTTCTGGAACAAATGTAGATCAACCCCGTCCTCTGCGCTGAATTCGTAGGGGAACTCCCAGGTATCTTCCAGTATGAAATCGGAAGCCAAAGAGCGGACCCTCCAGTTGAATTTGGTATGCGTAGAAGCCGGGGCTATAAAATCCGTCCTTTTTGTTATCATAT
>DATBXH010000409.1:0-3201 GCA_036514375.1 Bacteroidales bacterium
TACAAGAAAGTTCATTTTTCTTTAAGGAAATTGACGATAACGCACCTTTGGTGATTATATTGAATAAAAATCTGAACGACAGCATTAATGTGTTAGATATTAACAGGTACATACGAAAAAATAGTAATGCCTCTATTCGGAATAGTTACCTGCTTCTCCGTACCGATAAAGGTTGTTATGATTCAGTTGTTGCTCACATTAACCAGGCGGAAAAAATATTCTATTACGATAAGGAACTTTGTCTGGATTTGAAAGTTTGTGTAAGTAAAATAAAAGAATTAATAGCTTCTTTAAACGTTCAACCCGGTTAAGCAGTCGTTAGAATGTAAATATATGAATATCTATGCCTGTCTCTTCTATAAAGTCGTTAATCTCGGTTAGAATATCCGGATCGTCATTTTTGTAATACCAATTAACCTCTGCTGAGCCGCCTTCGTTCTTATATTTTTTTAGTATATAAAGAATTTCTAAGATAAATCTCGAGGAACTGGTATTAAAATAGGTCAGCTTAATGTTAAGAACTACTGGTCTTTTTTCCCTGATATAGTTTTCTAACCAATTAATAACCGGTTCGTAAAACTTATAGGTTTCTTCCATATAGGATTCGCCAGAGATTTCGCAAATTCCACTTTGATAATTAAAATCAATGATTGGATAATAAACCAGTTCAGGGTTAATATTGATATGCAAATTTTCCATTATGCGGTCAATTTAATAATTTGAAAATAAACTGTCAAATTCTGCTTCCTTATTTTATTTAATTTATTCAGTAATTCATATTAATTTGCTGATGGTAGCGACAATTTTGAAATACATTTCGCCAGCCTCCTCAAAAACTTCAAATTCGATAGGGTTGGACGAAAAGATATAGATCATGATCAATCCAATGTGTGCTCCGGTATCCTGAAACTTGGCCGCTCTGAACAAATCTCTTTTTTTGGCCCGTAAAATCTCAATAGGAGTAGCGTTAATTTCAGAACAGTTTCGGATTAGGATGGGGGCGTGTTCATTTTGTATCTTATTAATGGTAATACACTTAAATTCATTGTTATCCTCCGAAATTAAGACTTTACCTTTCCCTATATGGGATCCGCTAATTAATTCTGCCCGTTCCAAAGAATAAAGTGCTACATTTTGCGCTAGTTCGATGAATACCCGGTAAAGTTTTTTGCTGACATGTTTGGTGGCTGCTGTATTTTCAAGCAGATACTTGGCAAAAGTTGAAATAATTTGTATGATAAACGGACCGTCATAACTCATGTACAGCCTCTCGTTGTTCTGTGAATATTTCATTCTTGACGTATTATTTTAATCTTAATCCTAAAACGGTAATATCATCTCGCTGCTCTTCAGGAGTTGTATATGAATCAAACGTGTTCTCTATGGCGGTTTTAACAATATCCAGAGGCTCATCCATATGGTCGCTGATAATCTTTGAAAAACGGTTTGTTCCAAATCTGTTGCGTTGCGAATTCTGCTGATCAATAATCCCGTCGGAATACAAAATGATCGTGTCTTCACGTTGTATCGGGATAGTTTTATCAGTGAATGTTTTAGAGTCTCCGGAAAGGAACCCTCCGATACCTTTCCGGTCACCTTCAATGGTAATTAGTTTGTCTTCATTCTTTTTACAAATTAGAACAGGTCGTTTTGCGCCGGCAAAAATCAACTCATCATACTTCCCATTTTTAATTGAAATTCTGCAGAAAGCCATGTCCATACCATCCATTGATTTCTTATTTTCCTGATCTAATACATCCCTTAGGTCACAATTTATTGCCTCAAGTATCTGCGATGGTTGATAGATTTTTCTTTCTGCGACAATCTCGGAGAGCAGCCGGTTTCCAATCATCGACATAAATGCTCCCGGAACTCCATGTCCGGTACAATCAGCCAGAGCAATAAACTGATAAGTTAAATCCTCCGCCCTGATCTCATAAAACCAGTAAAAATCACCGCTAACAATGTCCTTGGGTCGGTATATCACAAAAGAATCAAACCTTTCTTTAATCGATGATAAATCAGGAAGCATGGCTTGTTGAATCCGTAACCCATAATAAATGCTGTCTGTAATTTTCTTGTTCTGAATATCCAGCTTGTTTCGTTGGTTTGTAATTTCTTCCTTTTGCTGACGTAATGTTTTATTGTCAAGCAACTTCTGGCGTAACAATAATCCCAGTATTAATAAAAAGAGTACGGTAATACTAATGCCAATAATGAGAGTCCGTCTCACTTGCCGCTCGTAAAGCAACTGTAATTCTTTCTTCTTGAGTTCTGCATTGCGTAATTCCACCTGCATTTGTCGTTCGTAGGCCAGGCGTTCAGCAACTCCCAATGAATCCTGTGTTAGTTTAAGTTCTCCCTTCTTTATTTTCAGCTCAATTTCAGCAACTCTTTTCTTTTCCTGGGCTTTATTGATTTCTTCCGTCGATAGTTCTTTAAAATCCTCTAATTCCTGGGCCTTAATTTTTTTGTCAATAGACGAGTATAATTCGAAGTACTTATATGCATTGGACTCATCATTCTTCTTCTCATAGCTTTCGGCCAAAATGCTGTAACATTTAGCCAATGACTTAAGATTGTTCATTTCCTTTGCCATGCTCAGTGCTTCAGTTGCTCTGGAAATGGCCTCATCGAATGAGGCTAGCTCAATAGCAACTGAGCCAAGGTTCATAAGAGCATTAAAAACTTCTGTGCTGTTTTTTGTTTTTCTGGCAAAACTTAACACATTGCTAAAAGCATTGTGTGCGTTTGTATATTTTTCGTCTTCGAGGTATAAAATTCCCAGGTTATTCCCAACAGCTATGGAAGCATTCGCATTTCCCTGATTTGAAAAGAGATCGTAGGCTTTTTGAAATGCTGATTCAGCTTTAGAATTATCCCGCTTATTCCAATAGGCGTATCCTGCTTTACTATAAAACTCAGCTGCTTGGGCAGATTTCCCCTGGTTGTAATATCCTTTCGCCAATTCCTCGAAATCATTAATTTTATCCTGTCCGTACAGCGGGCAAGATAAAATGCTTATAATTAAATAGGTCAGTACGCGTTTCATACGCTATCAAATTAAATACGGTAATTTACTAATGGATTGAACCTGCGCTTTATCAAAAGCGTATGCCCATCACCAGCATATCATCAATCTGTTCATATCCTTCTATCCAGTTGTCCATAGTACCTTTTATCAGCTCTAACTGCTGTTCC
>DATBXH010000410.1:0-3778 GCA_036514375.1 Bacteroidales bacterium
CTGGTTTACTTCAAAGTCCAATGCTATATCCTCTTTTCTGTTTTTTAGTCCATCATAACAAGTAGTCGTAGAAAAGTATACGAACCAACCAGTTACATTTCCATTAATTTTTAAAAATAATTGCCAACGGCGGTGTTAGGGTCAATTTTATTGTCTGGCATCCAGTCATTTGGATCTAGAACAGAAATATACCACAGACTTAACGTAAAACTGCTAAATTAAGATACATCTGCTTTAATAAATTTCTGTTACATATTAAAAATACTTTACATGAACGGAGTAATAAGAAATATCTGATTTAAATAAAGAGGTTCGGTGTGTAGCTACTTATTAGAAATATCAGATTAAATTTGTTAAGCCGCGTGTTGATGAGCAAGAAAGATATTATCCCTATTCTCGCAGTTGACGGCAATGTAAATATTTTACCCGACTGGCAAAGAATTTACTTCTATTTTGAGTTTTGTGCCTTTAAAAATAAAATACGACAATGAATATCTTAGTAAGAAAAGCATCGGAAAACGATTTCGAAAAGGTTTATCCCTTATTTGAGCAATTATGGCCAGGTAAGAAACTGGATAAAGACGCATTACAAGCAGTATTTAACAGGGGAGTAAATTCCGAAACAGATGAATTACTGTGTCTCGATTCTTCCGGTGATATCATCGGATTTTGCGCTTACGCCATTGTAAACAACCTATGGCAGGAAGGATACATTTCCTATATGTATGCCATGGTGGTAGATGAAAAGCACAGGGGAAAAGGTTTTGGTACTATGCTGATAAAAGAGTCGATTAAAGATTCGAAGGCAAAAGGATTGAAGCGGTTGGAACTGGACTCTGCATTTCACCGTGGTAAAGCTCATGAATTTTATCTAAAACTAGGATTTGAGAAACGGGCATATTTATTTTCACATGCGTTGGAGGGATGAAATAAAGATGCTCGTGATTGAAAATTTTTGAAAGAAGAAAACTTGAAAATTAAAGAGCACTAAGAGACAAAGGAACATTGTAATTTTTGCTTTATTTATCATTTGATTACACATAGCACCAATGTTTAACATCCAAAAAGAACTCTTAAGGCAAAAATATAGCCTTAAAAAAAGGTTCATTATCAGAAAACTTCATGAATAGCCATATCAGGTTTTAGAAACTTATAATTCTACATATCAGTTAGAATTATAATCTTTTCTTTGTCTTGCTTAATTTTTATATTTATTTTTAAATCTTGCAGGTAAGAGGATTCCATGGATTGATTTTTTTTAACCATAACAGTTAAGTTCGCTAATGATAGTCAGACAAACAAACAACGATGCAACTTAAAACCATATTCTCTTCAAACAGTCCGATCGATTGTTACATAGTAAAGAATAGACTGGAAAGCGAAGGAATAGATTGTTTCGTCTTTGATGACCATATGGTTTGGGTCGATCCTTTTTATGCAGTGGCTGTTCGGGGTGTAAAATTGAAAGTTCCGTCGGACCAAACGGAGAAAGCCCTGCAGATAATTCGTTTAGTAAAGTCTGACAGACTCATTGATGACCATGGAGAATACGAAATGGCTAATGTTTTCGTAAATGAAATGAGCAGGCAGAATGAAATACTTGAGATTAAATCGCTTATTCGCAACAAACCTTCCCTCATTGATTCTCCTAAGGAAATTAAAACAGACTTGCTGAATCAGGAAGAGGTAAATGAAATCATCAGTGAGGAGAAAAAACTCCTGGAATTCTCAAAAACAAGGCTAAATTTTACCTGGGAAGATTTCTGGGGTACATTGTTTGATCCTGATCATAGCATTTTTAAATACCTGAGGCCACGGCCTGCAGAATATTATCTGGATAAAGAACTGGTAGACCGGTATAACAACCCTGTAGGGACTCAGTCAAGCATGATTTGCAGCCATTGTAACTCCGAAAATGTCAGTTACGGATATGCCATCGACTATAAATGGGATGTACTTTACCTGGTTTTGTCTCTCATCGTTTCACCATTTCCCTTGGTACGAAAGAAATACCACTGTTTCAACTGCGGAAGTGATTTCAATATTGGCAAAAATGATCCTAAGGAAACTAATGAACCCGAATTGCTCTGAATGCTAAACCAATTGATTGATAAAATTAGGCAGGACAATGCCAATTGGGATAAATTTAGCGATTTATTTATCGAAAGGGAAATCCCTTCCAAAACAATCCTGTTGCACGAAGGCGAAATTTCCAACCATTTTCATTTTGTAAAGAAAGGTTGTTTACGCATTTGGTTTAATAAAGACGGTAAGGATATCACCTTACAATTCTTTTTCGAAAATCAGGCAGTGGCTTCCATCGACAGTTTTCTGAGCCGTCAGCCCAGCATGTTTACCATCGAGAGCATCGAACTTTCAACGATCATTTCCGTAAGCAAAAGAGGATTCGATCAGCTTCAGGATGCTTATCCCGACCTAAAGGAAGGCTTTCAAAAGATCATGTTTGAGCGGTTCAGAAATTATGCCCGGCTTTTTCTCTCCCGGATCAAGGATACCCCAAGGGAACGTTACGAGGATCTTGTTTGCCATCATCCTGAAATTGTACAACGGGTTCCGCAGCATTACATCGCCTCCTACCTGGGAATAACGCCAATTTCATTAAGTCGCATTCGAAACCGAAAATAAGTTACATTTCTTAACAATTGTTATCTTTCGGAGACTTCCTCTCAATGCATCTTTGTACAAAAACAAATAAGATGAAACCATCCGTATTTAGCCGTCGGCACATCAGGACCGATTACGTTCAGCTCGATACAGGAAAATGCAAGGCCTGCTGGAAATGCATCGAAGCTTGCCCTAACGGTGTCATTGGTAAAATAGATTTACCATGGCACAAACATGCCTTGATAACTGCTTCGGATCATTGCACCGGATGTTTCAGTTGCGTGAATGTTTGCCTGTACGGGGCTTACTCTACAATGGATGGAATGAAACCCATGGCCGAAAAACAAAGGGAAAGACTCTTCAAAAGTTTCCTTACCAATAACCTGCTGCTGATTTCCGGTTTTATCATGATACTTTCGGGGTTAACACTTCAACTGGGATTCCATGCCGGCGGACCGGATGTTCATCAACGGGATGCTTATAACATCGGTAATTCATCCGTTCGTTATGAGGAGATCAGACTGATCGATACCAGCAAAACCATATTGAATTTCAACTATGCTGATTGGTCAACCATCCATAAATCAGTCATAGTTCTCTTTTCGTTACTCATGGCTTATCACATTTATGTACATTGGAAATGGTACAAAGAAGTCATCAAAAAGCACATGATCGGCAAAAATTTCCAGGTATTTATAGTAACTGTTCTCTTTCTATTGGTGGCTGCTACCGGTCTTATCCCCTGGTTTATCGATCTATCGGGCGGCAACAGTGTTTTACGGTTTATCTTAATCGAAATACACGATAAGCTGGCATTACTTTTACTTGTATTTCTTATTTTGCACATCAGTAAAAGAAACCGATGGTTTAGCCGTACCTATGCAAAGCTGAATAATGAATAGGTGTCTGATTAAAAATGGTAATCTTTCCTGTTCGTTCTACTTTATACTCCTGAAGTTAAGATCACCACTGACGTATTCTGTTCCTTCGGCTAAAGAGATGAATCACAGGAATGATATCCAAACTTATTTAACTTGACACAATTAAGAAAACAGACTCAAACAAACTTTGTGTTTGAGTATAATTTTCTTCAGCAGATTGTGCCCAAACAGATGTCTTAGTGCAATCCTCTTCTGTGGATTGCGTCCAAACA
>DATBXH010000411.1:0-5236 GCA_036514375.1 Bacteroidales bacterium
TACACTTTGAAGATTTATCCTATTTTGTACGAAAGTTCCGGCAATTTACCGGGGCCACTCCCCTTTCGTTCAGGGAAAACAAGAATCCGTGAAAAGTACTATTTTCCCCCTGTTTATTTCAATCAGTGATAGCTAACATGCTCTTATTTTTGTACAAAACCAATTACAATGAATATGAAAACATTTGCATTAGTGCTGTCGGCTTTGACAATTACATCAGCCTGTACAAAACATGAAACTGAAGTTTCGAAACAAATAATTGCGTTGGAAAAAGCTGCCATGGACCGGTGGAGTCATGGAGATGTGTATGGTTTCCTTGAGTTATCGGCCGAAGATGTGGTTTACTTCGATCCAATGCTTGAAAAGCGGCTTGACGGATTAAAAAAACTCACTGAGCTTTACAAACCGTTGCAGGGAAAAATAAACGTTTCGAAATACGACATGATCGATCCGAAGGTGCAGGCAGTAGAGAACATGGCGGTATTAACCTACAACTTTAAATCGTATGAAGGGGAACATGTGTATCAGTGGAATTGCACGGAAGTTTTCCGGAAGGAAAAAGACAATCAGTGGAAGATTATCCAGACGCACTGGTCGTTTACAAAGCCTGAGCTTAAATAAAACAATCTAATTAGGCACTTAATAAATCAAATGCTCACCTTACCCCCTAAATCCCCCATTTGGGGGACTTTTAAGCTTCGTAGTTAAGTTTTATCTTAAATCAAATGAATAAAGTAACAACTTTAGTTCGGAGCTCCAAAGTCCCCCGTGTCGGGGGATTTAGGGGGTAGGGGCCATTAAATAGGCAAATACCCAGAAGGTGCTATAACAGTT
The DNA here is from genome assembly GCA_036514375.1 of Bacteroidales bacterium. Classification (GTDB taxonomy): domain Bacteria; phylum Bacteroidota; class Bacteroidia; order Bacteroidales; family JAAUTT01; genus JAAUTT01. The sequence goes on from DATBXH010000411.1 coordinate 835, forward strand.
TATATACCGCATCAATCAACCCTAAAATTCAGTCACTATGAAAAAAATACTTCTCCTAAATCTTCTGCCTTTCATTTGCTGCCTTGCAATGAAAGCACAGGCCGTTTATGTTGATAGTAATACAGGAAATGATAATAGCCCTGGTACAAAAGAGGCTCCTGTGTTCTCAATGAATAAAGCGGCGGAAATAATCAGCAAAAAAGACAACAACCTTTATGTTATTAAAATAAATCCGGGTATCTACATCCTGAATAAACATATATCCGTTGCCACCCAAAAACCGGTGACGAGCAATAAACGTATTGTCATTGAAGCCGGCATTCTACCCGACGACTCCACATGGACACCTGAAAAAATGCCAATCATTTTGACAACGTCTAAGAAAGGCGAGATTATGGAAAAAGATCTTTTCATCAAGGACAATTGGATCACCGGTTTTTATATAAATGAAAGTCATGTTACCATTCGGGGGATAAAATTTCTTGGATATAATTACCCGGTGAATTTTTATTATCCGATTGTTCGGTTTAATAAAGAAAAAACAGATCTCCTGGTAGAGCAATGCATGTTTTTAGGTGACCAGCAAACCTCCGTCATTCAGGTTGGTATTATTGCGCATGGCGATTCGGTGAAAGTTGATCATTGTATCTTTTATAAAACAAATAATGCCGTTGTATTTTGGCAGAATTCGGGGAATGGTATCAAAACCGGTAATAGCATGACCAATTGTATCGTATATGGTTCGGCAGTAAGTTCCGTCTGGACCGCCTCTCCTGATAAAGATTTCATTTATAAAAATAATGTGGTGACTCATTGCAATTTTGCCTGGATTAAAGAAGCCTTTGCCGGAGGAAAATATGCTATCGATAATTGTGTCATTGTAAACAATCAGCACTATCTGGGCGACTCAAACCTGAATCCGTTAGACGAAACTATGAATGAGACCAATGTTATAAAAGAAGGTGATGTATCGCTTCGGATGATCGATACGATCCTGAAGCCATGGCCGATAGATCATCTTCACGTGATCCCCGATTCGCCGGGATATAATATTGGAGCAGGATTGTTCAAATACAGGAAACTATAATAATGTGAACTCGACGTAAAACACATAGTATTTCTTTAATTTTTAAACTCTTAACCCCACCCCCTGCCCGACTGGGACAGGCGAGCCTTTTAAGGTTAAAGTTTCGACTTTTCAGTTATAACCAGATTAATATAACTAAGTAGCTAAAGAACAACCTTGTAGAGGTTGCATAATTGTAGTAATAATATGGTTAAGAGGTTTTTTCGGCGCACGAATATGCATGGCCCGAAGATTAAACTTTCATGCGCCGAAATACGATGCGTCTGCATAGAGTATTCTCTTTCGACGCAAACCTGTTCGCCACCTCTCTCATGATGGTTCGTGCGTCGGATAAATCATCTTCATACTCATTTTTCTACAATAATGGAACCTCCCGATAAAATCGGGACAGGCTCTACTGGGTTCTTTCTCATTAGTCTATAAATTTCAACCCGGCTATCCCTTAATAATGGACCATATATAATAGAGTCTGTATAAGTTATAAAGATATAAGTATTGTACAAGGCACCACTACCAACACGTTTATCCTTTACACCTTCTACAGCCTTATAACTTATATAGCACTGAATATTGCAAAAATATTTTCACAATATCCTCCCTAAAAAATCAATTTTATTTAATGCTTTTTGTAACTTGCTGGTTGTAAAGCGTCCAAAATACCAACAAAATTGACGGACGACTTTTAAACCCTGATTTCAAGTACCTAACTACAATGAATAAAATAACAGAAAAAGACAGTCTCAACGACTTCTTAAAAAATGCCGATGCAAATCAGCACGAAATCGTGTTAAAGTTAAAAGATGCTTTAATGGAATCGAACCCGGAGTTCCGGTTTGGTATTAAGTGGGGACAATTGGTTTTTAGCATTAACAACGACTTTCATCATTGGATTTGCTCAATTAGTTTGACCCAGAAGTATATCGGATTAAATTTTCATTTCGGTTCTTATCTTACCGATCATTCAAATGCATTTAAAACCGGTTCAAGCCGGTTCTTAAGGCAATTACGGTTTACTCATCCAAATCACATTCAACCCGACATCATAAACGATTTTGTTAATCAGGCATTCCTGAAACTTGATGAATTTAAGGTAACATGGAAACAAAAATAATACTGCACAATTCAATAAGTTTAGACTGTTCGTTTATTGGATTAATACCCAACATGAGCTTGCACTTTCAGCTTGCCTGCCGGTTCAAACCGGATGCATATATGGCTGGCTCAAACACTGCAAAATTATGATTAACCGATATTTGTTGTCTTTTAGCTTTCTTACCGTTTTATCATTTTCCTGTTACGGGCAAAAATTTGTAAGTGATTCGCTGGTGGTGAATTTTGGTACAGCTGGTTTGCAAAAGATAAATGCTACCATTGATACCGTTATCGACCAGCGAAACTTAAAACCCAACTGCATTGCAATAACCGAAAGGAAAAGATACTTCAATGTGCCGATCGATTACAGGATTTTAACATCAAAACCTCTTTATGCCGGGTTTACAGAAATGTTTTCAAACAAGCCGGATTCCTTAACTTACGGTAAATACATGCTGGAGATCAAAGAGTTTGTTATTAACTCGGAACCGGATTTTTTCAAAAACAAGTATACCTGCAATTCCATCATTTCGGTTTATTCCGTTAAAGATCATAAAAAAACCTACAAAGGAGCGCTGGTTTATGAAACCCAGCATGCCGTAAAGAAAAGTAAAAAGCAGCCGCAAAAGGAATATGAAACCTTCATTGATTTTTGGAAAATCGGATTCATTGCCGATATGAATGCGATTGTTAGGCTTTCAACGGTTGACTCCACATTTTCGCTCCCTAACCTTATCAAACAGTCCGATTTCCGGAAGAACATGATCCTGTCATCAGATATAGCTCTCGGTTTGGATTCCTGGCTAATTGATGGCGAGATCATGTTTTCCCGCCCTGAACCGGGGCCGCAATTTTTCCGAAGAGGAAATACACTCCGGTACAGACACGAAAAGCGTTATGAATCGTTAGAATTTTCCATCGCCAATAAGCAATACAATTATCGTCTTAACCCCAAATTCCTGTTTCTTTTCAAATCAAATCTCTTCTGGGGATTGAACTGCTGGAACAACAACGAATTTAGCAAGCACGGCCTGCAGGATATTTTCCTTTTGGATTTTTCCGCATCCCAACACATCCTGTACAATCCTTTTTATAAGAGAAGTATCATCTTCGGGCTGGGGATTATGGAGGATGTAACCTATATTTATTCGGAAGAGACTAAATTCAAGCCTTACCTGGTACTTCAAATAGGCATTAAACTCTAGCGGTATGAAAAAATTATATTTGAACATCCGCTTTTATGCCAATTCTGAAATTGATTTTCATTCGTATACCCCGACCCTAAAGGGAGCGAACGAAAATCAATTTCCTCCCTTTAGGGTTGGGGTGAAGAAATTGATTTTCCATGAAATAGCGTTAAAATAATTATAAAAGCGGATATACATGAAATTATGTATCATATCAGCCTTTCTGTTACAATTTGCCGGCATTGCCACAGGTCAAACACATACGGTTTCCGGTTATGTGACCGATAAGGAAACACGTGAAACGCTGATCGGAGTCTCCATTCTGGTAAAGGAGACTAAACAAGGTGTGATGACCGACAACAATGGTTTTTTCAGCATCCTGAATTTAAAAAACGGAGATTATACCTTCCAGTTTTCCTATCTTGGTTATAAAAAGCTCGAAAGAACTGTCCACATTGAAGATAAAAGTGTTTTACTACCGGAAACCCAGCTCACGATTGATATTGTTAAACTACGCGATGTTACCGTTATGGGTATGCGTCCGGATTCAGTTGGAGACAGGGAAGTTGAAACAACGCAGCTAAAAATCTCCGCAAACACTATCCGAAATATCCCATCAGCTCATGGCGATGTATTTAAAGCCGTTAAATATTTACCGGGTGTTGAAGCTACTGATCCTTTCTCACCGCTTTATTCGGTTCGTGGAGGCGATCCTTCCGGGAACCTGGTATTATTGGATGGCGTCACAGTTTATAATCCTTACCATTTTGCTACTGCCGACGGACTATTCAACATCCAAAGCGTGAAAGATATTGATTTATTTATAGGAGGTTTCGGGGCCGAATATGGTGGTCGTAATTCATCCATTCTTTACATAACTACAAAAGATGGTAATATGAATAAATTGCATGGTGAAGTGGAACCGACTACCACGCATACGAAACTTTTTTTAGAGTTTCCGGTAGGCAAAAGAAGTTCCATGATGGTGGCAGGCCGGTATTTCTACGATTTACCCACACGGTTTATCATGGCCGAC
>DATBXH010000412.1:0-2930 GCA_036514375.1 Bacteroidales bacterium
TTGAGCAGGAAGGTACATACCGGCTTCCGGAAGCTCAACTGGACAGGTTCCTGTTCCGCCTGAAAATCGGTTATCCTTCCATTGAACAGGAAAACCAGATATTATCCCGGTTTAAATCCGATTTCTTTAATAAACTGGAGCATTCCGTAAATAAAGTATTCAGCGCCGACAGGCTACTTAAATGCTGTTCGCTGGTGGAACAGGTGTTTATAAAAGATGAATTGCTGAACTATATTGCTCAGATCGTGCATAGTACACGAAGCCATCCAAGTTTGTTTTTGGGAGCATCGCCCAGAGCATCACTGGCAATTATGCGTACATCCAAAGCGATGGCTGCCATTCGCGGACGCGATTTCGTGACACCTGACGATATTCAGAAAGTAGCTTACCCGGTTTTGAATCACCGCATCATTCTTACGCCTGAACGTGAAATTGAAGGAATTGATGCATCTGACGTAATCGCTGATATTATACACAAGATCGAAGTCCCCAGATGATTCGGATTTTTAAACAGTTATATCTCCCTTCCCGTTTTTTCTGGGTTGGTACGGCAAGTATTGTGGTATTTGCTGTCAGTTTTGTTGTGCCTTCGTTGTTTGCATTAGGGCTTACTATACTGATCATGCTGGGAGTTGTGTCATTGGCTGATAGCTTATTGTTAACCAGCAGAAGGCGAAAATTAACGGTACAACGAATTGTACCAGGCTTACTGTCGCTTGGAGATGAAAACAAAATAGCCATTAAAGTTAAAAACAACAGCGGTCTGGATATTGAGATCGCAATCTACGATGAGCTGCCCTATCAGCTTCAAATGCGCGATTTCGAACTGAATCTCTGGCTAAAAAAAGATGAAGAGAAAATCCTTGAATATTTGATAACTCCTACCAGCAGGGGAAACTATGTATTTGGGAATATCAATATCATGGTCACCTCGGTTATCGGATTTGTTCAGCAAAAACAAGTATTTGAATTGAAGATCTCGGTTCCTGTTTATCCTTCCATCATTCAAATGAAAAAGTTTGAACTGAAAACTCACCCGTTTCAGTCAGTTTCGGAAGGGGTTAAAAGGCACCGGCGGATGGGACACAGTTATGAATTCGACCAGATAAAGGAATATGTGGTCGGCGACGATAGCCGCAGCATCAACTGGAAAGCCAGCAGCCGCAAAGGAGCTCTGATGGTAAATCAGTATGAGGACGAACGTTCTCAGCAGGTCTTTTCCATTGTTGATAAAAGCCGGTCCATGCGGATGCCCTTTAACAACCTTACGTTGCTGGATTATGCCATCAATACATCGCTGGTCATTTCAAATGTTGTTCTTCAGAAACACGACAAGGCCGGACTGATCACCTTCTCCGATAAGATCGGTACCATACTGCCTGCCGAAAAAAGCACACGACAACTAAAGAAAATACTGGAAACACTGTATAACGAACAGGAACACTTCCTGGAGGCCGATTACGAGCTGCTTTACCATCTGGTTCGTAACGTTATCAAAAACAGGAGCCTGATATTTCTTTATACCAATTTTGAAAGTTATCATGCGTTTGAACGTATATTGCCAATCCTTAGGCAGATCAATAAATTTCATCTCCTGGTGGTAATTTTCTTCGATAACGAAGAGGTGGTGGAAATGAGCCGTAAACATGCCAACAAACTCCTGGACATTTATATACAAACGATGGCGGGTAATTACCTGTTTGAGAAAAACCAGATCGTTTCGGAACTTAATAACCACGGCATCCATTGCATTAAAACCCTGCCCAAAGACTTATCGATTAACACCATAAACAAATACCTGGAGTTTAAATCCCGAAGAATGATTTAACCTTTTTTATTCTCTTCCAAACATTCGCTTTCTGATTTTTGTTAATCAGTGAACTTCATCATATTGATTAACATGAGATTTCTTTTATGCTGCCTTTTGTTATGTCCATACCGGCTCTTTGCTCAAATTCATGGTCAGGTAGTCGATGCTGAAAGTAACGAACCAATATACGGTGCCACGATTTCCATAAACAGGATTACGGAAACACAAACGGACAAATACGGCAGGTTTATACTGAATAATGTAGCAGATAAGGCGGATATTCTGGTGGCCTACTTGGGTTATCAGGATTTTTCGGGATTTATAAATATAAATAACAAGGAGATGGTGATCAGACTGATCCCGAATCCTCATCAACTTTCGGAAGTTGTTGTATCAGACCAGATGCAGACTCAAAAACTGAAATCTCTGCCTGGCAACTACTCCCAACTTTCTAACCTCGATTTGCAGCGCAGCAGCAGTGTAACAGTGGCCGATTATTTAAACCAGGTACCTGGTGTTTTCATGCAACAAGGGGCCTTAAATACAAACAGACTGACTATCCGTGGTGTCGGATCAAGAACTCCGTATAATACAAACCGGATCAAAGCTTATTTCGACGAAATTCCACTGACAACCGGAGATGGTTCTACCACACTCGAAGATATTGATCTAGCGGGAATCAGCCGGGTGGAGGTACTGAAAGGTCCTTCCTCCGCTTTGTATGGAGCAGGGCTTGGCGGTGTCGTCAAATTTTATCCTAATTCACAGCCCGGCAATGGTAATACCGTAAATTACAATGCCCAGGCCGGATACTTTGGAACTTTCAAAAACATGATAGATGCTTCCCTTAAAGCAAATGACTACACACTTACCACCATATTCAGTAATGTTTATTCCGACGGATACCGTCAAAACAGCAGATATAAGAGAAGCTCCGCGTTTCTGTTTGGTTCGCATTACGGAAAGAAATCGAACCTGAAGGCAACCTTTAACCTCATCGATTTAAATTCGCTCATACCAAGCTCTCTGGATGAAAAAACATTTGATCAAAGCCCGCAATCATCAGCTAAAAACTGGTTAGCGATTAAAGGGTATGAGGACTACACAAGAGCCCTCGGCG
>DATBXH010000413.1:0-4234 GCA_036514375.1 Bacteroidales bacterium
CTTATCAGGAGAATGGTTGCGGCTGATAAAATGTATCAGACAGAATTAATATGTAGTTAAATGATGACCTCTATTCATAAAAATTGCCTGAGACATTGAATTGGTAAACAAAATAGAACCTTAAAAGGTGAGTAATTTAACAAAAATTATGTTAATTTATTATGGGTTGTTTTTATAACGGGATGGTTGATATGTTCAGTATTTTAAATCTGACAAAAATTTGAAAAAATGGTTCACGATGAAAAAAGAAGAGGCTTCATGCCTCTTCTTTATTTTAAAATTATGAAAGGATTCTTCCTTAATTTCCTGCCAACACAGGATTTGATACTAAGGGTAATTTGGGTTTCGTCGTTTTGTCCTTTTCAATATTGATGTCGCTAAAGGCTATAGCTTGCGGGACAATGAATGAAACCGGAACCGAGTTGTTTAAGAGCGAATTGTAAGCATTTTGTTCTTTGGTACCGTTAATAATTTGTTTAAAGGCAGATGTCTGAAATTCACTGATCGTGGCTGAACGGATTAATTGTTCTTCACCGGTTTTTACTGATACTTTGTAAATAGCATAGGGCTTGGAGACAGGAAGATTCCTTGGAATGTTGCTCTCTAACTTACGAATTACATAAATGTATCCGAGTCCATTTTTTTCGGCTTCTTTCAGGACACTTTTTCGTAATGATTTTAAAGATTCCCCGTTTTCGTAAGCAATGTTTATGACTCCGGGAGCTTTTTGGGTGGTTATCGAAGAACCCCTCAGCCCAAACCGGCAATATCCATTCGATTCCTTTACTTTAGGAGTAGGCACGCGGTCGTTGAGCAATGTTTTAAGAATCCCCTTGTCTACCAGGATAAGTTCATCCTTTGGTGCCACTCCTTCGGCATCGATTTCGAAACTACCTATAAGAGGCATGTTATTAAAGGATTTTACTTTGGGAGTTGCCTTAATGGTAATATTTTCAGAGCAAATTTTTTGATTTACCTTATTATCCAGTTTATTAATATTCCCTTGGGACGGACGTTCAACGGCATAAACCGGCTCACGGGAAGCAATTAATCCATTGCTCCTGAAAAGTTTCTGCGCACACAAATCGGCTACAGCCGATCCTTCAAAAATGACAGGGCCTGAATAAGCATCGTTCATTAATGGTGCTTTACGAAGGGCGGTTAAATTGTCGGCCATTTGCACAATGTCCTGCTTAATTTTATCTACAGATGGTAACTGGTCAGGAGTTAAGGCATAATATGAAAGCTGGTCATTCATTTGGTCCCCATCTTCCGCCTGAGTATTGGCATATACCAAAATACTGGCGATGCTGAGTGGTATTTTAAGTTTGGTACCTTCGTTGGTGATAACGTAGGCCATAGCTTTACCAAAGGTTAGATTCACTGAAGAACCGTTTATTTGTCCGTATTTTTTGAAGACACCTGATAGGTCCTTAATGGTATTTTCCCACTGAGTTTTGTCGTACTTAAAAGGAACCTCTTTCAAAATTACGCTTACAGGGGTTATTTTGGAATAATCATCCAACTTTTCTTCCTCTTCTTTATTCTGTTGTTTTAGAGCAGTAAGCTTTTGTTCGTACTTTTCCAGAGCCGATTTGTAAACCTGGTCCGTCATTATCCAGAAAGAACGACGGATGGATGTATAATTGTTATCTAAAGGCAATTGCAGGTAGCTTCTGCTTTCCGATTGATATCCCTGAGTTCCGGATACAAAGTTTTCATCGTTGAGTGAGTAATCACCAATCATGAGGCGTACATAAGGATTTCGTGAGGGACCTTCGTAGGTATACCGTATCGCTCCCAAGGTAGCCCTCATATAAAGAGAGTTGGCGTCATAAAAATGGTAAGACATAAAGAATGGCGGTTTGTATTTATCAAGCTTCAAATCGGTTATATTCCTGTTGAGCTCATCATTCATGGCCTTAAAGATGATTTCATCACCACTCACTTGTGCTTTCAAGCCCAGATGAAAAATGGATACGAACAATACAGGGATCAGAATATATTTTATGAATGTTTTCATGTTGTCTAATAGTTTTTAGTTGATTATTGATTTATGCTGTTATCTGGCCTTGGCAGTATGATAGAACGGTCCTGTGATTTTGATTTCTTTTGGGTTTCTATCATTTTTACCAGCAGCATAGGACATGCTGAAGAGACAGATACACCTCCTGATTCCGCACCGCAGGTTCCATTGAAAATTTCAGTTTTCCCACCAGCCTGATCAATTTGCGAAAACATAGACAACGGGGTACCAATCAGATCCACACCTCTGACAATTTCGTCGGGCCGACCATCCGCATAAACACGATAAACCAGAACAGGTGTCACGTTAAAAGCATTTGGGATAAATCTTCCTGTCATAGTAAATCCACCTACTACATCGTCAAAGAGATAACCATATGACTTGTTCTGTTCTTTGACAAGTTTTATAAGCTCGTCGCGCAATTGATCGTAGGTTTTGGGCTGAGAAGTTTCAATAATGAGGTTCGATTGTCTTGCAACTGGCTGCCGTCCCATTTGGGCACGACCATGGCCGTTGGATTTATCAAATCCGGTAATGGGAGTTCGTGACATCAGAAAGTCTTTTAAGACTCCGTTTTGAACTATGTTTACCTTTTCACCTTTCGATCCCTGATCATCATAAACATAATATCCGTTGAGATCCTCGTTAGCATAATTTTTTAACTGAGGATCGCAATAGACGCTCAGGGTAGTTGGTAAAACAAGTTCATTTACTTTCTTTTTGAACGTTTGGGCATCATTTTCATTTTTCATTCGTTGTCCTTCCACGCGATGGCCAAATATTTCATGAAAGAAGACTCCTGCTGCCCTACCGGTAAGTAAAGCCGGACCTGAGTATGGCTCAGCAACAGGTGCTGTCTTTAATGCAATAAGATTATTGACAAGTGTGTTGGCGTCTTTGGTCATAGTTTCATCTATAGGAAGACCTTCCGGCTTATATGCAAAATACGACTCATATAAGGGCATTTCCATGCCGTCCTTAGCTTTTATATTACCAGAGAAATAAACCCTCGCATTTGGAATATTTTGAACAATTTTATCGCCATTACTCGAAATAAAGTATTTCCGCGTAATTTGAAAGTTGCAATAACTTGAACCGGAAAATATGGCTGAATCCTTAAGAAATATGGCCGAATAATTGTTCATGCGTTTTTCCCAAGTTGGGATATCGTACTTAAATTCTTCCGGCTTTATGACCGGTTCGATATAATTTTTGGGATCTTCCATCGTGAAATCAGACGATTTGTCCTCCTCTTCTACTTTAACAGCAACATTGGCTTTTACTTTTGAGAGTTTTGCTACCGCCTGCTGGTAAGCCTCATGAGTAGCATTCCAAAGGACTTGTTTAACCGCCAGAGGTTCATCTGCTGACGGCAAATCAGTCATGGAATAGTTGTACGATTCACCCTGGGCATCCCTTAGCTGGTGAAAATTATCCATTTGAGGGCTTCCAACCCTCACTGTAACTGTTAAGTAAGTGTACTTTGAATCGTGCGAATAGGTGAGGGCTCCAAGACTGGAAGAGATTGAATAACCTCGGATATCATCTACCCGGTAGCTAATGTAATAAGCAGGAGTTTCCTGCGTTTTCAGTATTTGCATCTCGCGCTGAATTTCTTCATCGAGCATACTGATGAGCTTGTCCTGTGCTTTGGACAATTGGAAGAACATTAAAAAACATACAATTGCGCAAAATAAGATAGCGCTTTTAAGTTGGTTTGTTTTCATAGTCTTTTTGTTAACGTTGAAAAATTAGAGTTTTTAAAAAGAAAAATGTTAAGCGATGAGAAAATTACAAATTTTATACCATTGTATAACAGTATAATTTATGAAATATTGTACAATATGTTTAAAATATTACGGAGTATCGTATACACGCTGGTTTTGTTCAAAAAAAAAATCCTGAAGAAAATTCAATCTTCAGGATTTAGGCGATATAATTCTAAACTAATTAAACAAAAAAGAGGCGAGAGCCTCTTTCACATTTTATTTGTAATCCCAGTAATACTGTCCTTCCTGTTGTTTTTGAAACCAGTATGCCGGTGTAACAACTTTTTTATCGGATGTCCTTAGTGACCGTGCATATAAGGCATGTACCGGGTTGAAAAGAATATTGGTGACCCCCACGGTAACCGAACCATCTTCTTCGGTGTTGGAAACCACTTCCTGTCCGCTGCTTTCGAGAATGGACCTGATAAAAGCCGCCCTC
>DATBXH010000414.1:0-4128 GCA_036514375.1 Bacteroidales bacterium
TTACCCCTAACCCCTCCAGGGAACCAGCTGAAAATCATTGAATTTTTAGTCCCCCATTTGGGGGATTTGGGGGTCAAAGACTTTTTGGAGTAGACTCAATATTGAGAAGTATTCTCAAGCGGAACTCTGACAAAATGGGGATATATTCCATTACAAGATAAACCAAAGATTTAGGATAGGATTTTAGGGGTGTCGATGTTGGGGTTCATCTTTTAGATGAATCCTAAATATTACACTTATGAACCGAGCATATTTTCATCAAAACACAATCAAGCCAGGGCTGTACAGCAAACTAAGATTGTACGGGCAGATTAAACCTGAGAGCCCCGTCCGATCTCTTAAGCATAATTTTGTACGAACAAAAACTGCAGTATTATCCCTAACCTTAATTTTTCTGGCATTTACTCAAATATCGTTTCCCCAATCGCTCAGAGTAGTTAGCGGCACACTGGTAGATGCAGATAAAATGCCCATACCGGGAGTGTCCATAACAATAAAAGGAACGAATACCGCTGTGATTTCGGATATCGATGGAAGATATTCTATCAAAGCGCCGTTAGGGGCCACGTTAGTTTATTCCTTCATCGGATTTAGTAATAAGGAAGTTATAGTTACATTTGGTAATTCGCAACCGGCGACGGAAGACGCAACTGTTTCTCTGCCTCACCAAAAATCTTCAGGCCTGAAAAGCAGTTTTACGCCAATCTCAGGACTAAATGAATTTACTGATGAAACGGAAGGAGATACTACAGGCATTGCCCGTTTTACATCAAATACACCATCGTTCAAAATACATAATCCCAATAATCAGTGGGACACCAGGCTTGACGAAAATTCCAGGATTGCTTCACTCGATTTTAAAAAGGATCAGGTAAATGTAAACATTGCCAGGGACCGGTATCTCCAAATTCCACATATCACTTTTTTCACATCCTCATCTGCTGATCACATTACCAGAATGCCAAAGCGCCAGGACCAGTTTGCACAGGGAAGACCGGTAAACGGAGTGTCTCAATGGCGCGGACCTGAGACAGGTGAATTTCTGTCGTGGGGACCAGCCATCAGGAACCTCGAATACGATGGTATTGCCAACAATTATGACAAGAATGGCAACCTGGTATTAAAAGGACTCGGAGATGGAAAGAGCGCAAATTCCTATAATCCCTGCGATATTTTCAAAACAGGTTTCACGCTTCAGAATAATTTAAAGATCAGTGCAAAGAATGACAAAAAAGAATATGCGTTGGTTTACAACAATAAACAAACGTTCGGAGTCCTTCCAAACGCTTCCAAATCGGGCAATTTTATAGAATATAAATTAGTCAGGAAGATAAATAAACTCGAACTAAAAACCCAGTTGGTTTATGACGGGTACAAGTCAAAACTGATGTCTGCATCACCCGGCCTGACTCTGCTCATGGCTTCCATAGAGACCACTCCGCCTACTTTCGACAATACGAATGGGTTCTCACGAAAAAAAGCTGTTTCTAACAAAGAGGCATATTTGCTATCCGATAATTCTCAGCGCACCTATTCTCCCGGAATGTCCAATAATCCATATTGGTTGATCAACAACATGATCGACGATGAAAGAAATACGGTTCTAAGTGGTTACCTGGAAACAAAATATCAATTTTCGAGGAGATTTTCGGCATTTGCAGACGGCTCCATCGAAAGTCAGAAGTTCGTCAATTCCTTTGGTTATGAAGACGTGCCGGGAGGTGTAAAAACAGTTATGAATACGGACAGAACTGATAAACTCCAAACCGGTAAAGCGGAAGCAGGAGTTAAATATCAGTTATTGGGACAAAATACAAACTTTGATGCTTCGCTCGTTTACAATTACACTAATTCCTCCCGATCTCTGGACCGGAATGACCAGGTTGCCGGTGATGCCTCCTCTCTCCATTTAAAAAACAATTCCTTCATGGAAATCCATAACGCTGCATTTACTTCCAACATGACATTCCGAAGATGGTTGCTGGCTAAGGTCTCCCAAAACTTTACACACAATACTTTTTACAGGAAATTTAAAGAACAATTCTCCCCTTCCGCAGCATTGGCTGTTAATTTCCATGAAATGCGCGGATTCAGATATAATTTCAATACGATTACTTTCTTAAAAATCAGGAGTACATGGGGGTATACATTTTCAGGTATTTCCCTTACTTATCCGTATGGTGCTTACAATTTTCAGGGGATTAGTTCTTCCGGATATGCAGATGCAAACTTTACGAACGAACTACTTCCAAATGCCGACCTGCAACCTGAACGAATCAGAAAATTTGGAATTGGTTTGGATGCCGGCATATTTTATAATAAACTGACACTTACCTTCGATGTCTATTCCAACAAGATCAGTCATGGAATATTTCCTTACATGCAAGCCAATGCTCCAATTCTTGGAAATCAGGCAGATTATACATCTCATGGAACTGAACTGGATCTGCAATATAGCTATCAGTTAGGATACAAAAGTAATGCAAGCATACATTTACTGTTCAGTAAGAACACGACAAAAGTAACCCGTCTTGCAAACAATCCCGACAATCTTCCTTTGGGTGGATTTGCTGACGTTTATACAGCACTTGTAAAAGGTCAGCCCAAAGGTGTTATTGTGGGTACTGCTTACAAAAGAAACGATCATGGGCAATTGATTATTGACAATGACGGATATCCTGTTGTCGATGAAAAACTGCATGTATTGGGCAATCCTAACCCTGACTTTACCCTGGGGACAGAATTGATCTTCAACATTCATGGATTCTCATTTACCACCTTGTTGGAGGCAGGAATTGGAGGCAAGCGATGGAATGGCAGCGAAAATGCCTTGTCGTACTACGGGCTTTCGGAAAAAACTGTGGATGGACGAAAAGTGCTGGAATATGTTTATCCAGGCGTTAAAGCAGACGGAACGCCCAATACCACGCCTGTTGATTTTGCCAATCCATCCAAACCAATCGACCAGAATCGCTGGTACAGATATGGATTAACAGGTGTGGCGGAAAATGCCATACAGGATGCCAGCTATTTCCGTATCAAACAGGTTACCATAAGTTTCGATAAATTCAGAGGAAAAATCCATAAGGAAATATCTCTCTTTGTCGAGAATCCGCTGCTGTTGACTAAATACACCGGCGTTGATCCGGAAGCAACACTGTGGGGTAAATCCACCACCCATGGGCTCGATCTGTTCAATTTCCCTTCTATTTCCAGGATTGGGATAAATTTCAAAATAGCCCTTTAGGGGTTCCCAATTTCTTACTCATCTATTCTATAAACTTTCAATTCGGACAATCATGAAAACAAAAAAATATCTGTATCGTATCGTTTTATTTGTCGGGGTCATAGCCATGCTGAGTTTCGGATTTTTCCTACAGGGAGACGATCCGTTTATTGCTTCGCTTAAAAACCTTGTTTCGAACTACGACAAAAACGTTCCGTTCGAAAAGATATACCTGCACATCGACCGGCCATTCTATAAACCAGGTGACGACATCTGGTTCAAAGTCTACCTTACCAATGCCAATAACACACCTTCCAAAAAATCCGATGTGGTTCACATCGAATTGATAAACCCAAAAGGAACCGTTGAAAAATCGCTCACATTACAAACTATCCAGGGAATCTGCTTTGGTGACTTCGCCCTGGATGAATCAGCATCCGGCGGACTTTACAAAATAAAGGCTTACACCAACTGGATGCACAACTTTGGCGACGATTACTTTTTCGAAAAAGACATACAGGTGCAAAAAGTGGTATACTCCAGGATACTTTCAAAACTCGATTTCAAGCGTGAAAATTTCGCACCCGGCGATACTGTGAAAGCAGAGCTGAGTCTCGAATCTCTCGAAAATATTCCTTTGACGTTTAAACCTGTGGATATCGACATCTCCCTGGACGGAAGCAAATACACATCTTTTAGCGCTACCACCGACAACAAAGGAAAATTACTTTGGGCCTTTCACTTACCAACAAATCTAAAAACCAATGATGGTCTCGTAAACATAAAGATCCAGCACGAAGGCAATATGGAAGCCATCTCCAGATCGATTCCCATTGTTCTCAACAAAATATCCATGCAGTTTTTCCCTGAAGGCGGTTATATGGTAGAGAATATTCCATGCC
>DATBXH010000415.1:0-2459 GCA_036514375.1 Bacteroidales bacterium
TTTTGATGGTTACGCACGACCGTTATTTTCTGGACCGTATTTGTAACGAAATTATTGAAATAGACGAAAAATCCGCTTATTCCTATAAAGGGAATTATTCCTATTTTCTTGAAAAACGGGAAGCAAGGCTTTTAAACAAAACCCAGACAGCGGAAAAAGCGCAAAACCTCCTTCGCCGTGAACTGGATTGGATGCGACGTATGCCCAAGGCACGCGGAACCAAGGCAAAATATCGTATCGATGCTTTTTATGATTTAAAAGAACAATCCGAATACCGCCGCAACGAGAAACAGGTTGACATAAACGTTAAAACCTCAAGACTTGGCAACAAGATTCTGGTATTGGAGCATGTTTTCAAAAGCTTTGGTAATAAGGTAATGCTGAGCGACTTTTCGTATACTTTTTCCCGTTTCGAAAAAGTCGGTATTATTGGCCGCAACGGGGTAGGGAAAAGTACGTTTCTGAATCTGATAACAGATAACCTGAAACCTGATTCAGGTAAGGTCGATCCGGGCGAAACTGTGGTTTATGGTTATTATCAACAGCAGGGTTTACAATTTAAGCCCCAGCAACGGGTTATCGATGTGGTAAAGGAAATTGCCGAAGTTATTACGCTGGGCGACGGAAGACAATTGTCTGTTTCGCAGTTTCTTACTCATTTCTTGTTTCCTCCTGAGATGCAATATGTTCAGGTCGAAAAACTGAGTGGAGGAGAGAAGCGCCGTCTTTATCTGATGATGGTACTGATGAAGAATCCTAATTTCCTCATTCTGGACGAACCAACCAACGATTTTGACATTGTGACGCTGAATGTTCTGGAAGACTATCTTTCCACGTTTAGCGGATGCCTCATTATCGTATCGCACGACCGGTTCTTTATGGATAAACTAGTTGATCACCTGTTTATTTTTGAAGGCGATGGGGCGGTTTACGATTTCCCAGGTAATTACAGCGATTACCGTGCACCGCAAAAACAACAGGAGATAGAAGCCAAACGGGCAGAAACCAGGGAAAAGGCGAAACCTGCTGTAACCGAATCCAAGCCTGTTGTTGAGAACGAAAAGAAAAAACTTTCGTTTAAAGAAAAGAAAGAACTGGAACAATTGGAATCGGACCTCGAAGCCCTGGAAACAGAAAAATCCGAATTAGAAACCGAGATAAGCAGCGGTACCCTGAAACCAACAGATCTGGTCGAAAAGTCCAACCGAATCGGAGAAGTAATGAAGCTAATTGACGAGAAAACAGACCGGTGGCTGGAACTGAGCAGTGTGTAGATCAACTGTTAGCTATTAGCTAATAGTCATTAGCTGCCCGCAATTAGGTTTGAGACACGTCAATAAAAGCTCATAACTCACAGCCAACTGCTGACATCGTCATTATTCATGCTTTTTTCTCATTTCAAAATTGATCACATCCTCAACCTGTTCGGCACCTATGCGCTTTGAAATGATTCTTTTGTTTTCGTCGAGTACGAAGATGGCGGGAAAGGCCTGAAGATTGTATAAATCTCTGTAGTCGTTGCTATATGGACTCCAGGCATTTATCCAGTCGTAGTATCCGTGTTCGTTGATATAATCGATCCATTTGCGCTTGCCAGGTACACTGGATATGGCATTAACTGCCAGCACCTGCACTCCTTTATCTTTCAGTCGTTCATATGCATCATGAAGAACCGGCATTGCCTGTTGACAATGATGGCAATCGGCCTCCCAGAAAACAATGACTATGTATTTTGACACGATATCGTTAATTTCCATGTTACTACCCAGGTAAGGATTGCTCTTTAAAGCAGTGTCATTTTGGGCAGCCAGGAAATGATCGGTTGGTAATGTTATCAGTTTTACATTTGGAGCGGATTGCCCTATTAATGTTGGTTTGAGTTTGGCAAGATCCTTTTTGAGGTTTTCGATAAACTCTTTGCTGCTCCAGGAAGCATATGGAATGTAATATTTTTCGGCAATATGTACAAATACGGCGTCAAATCCTACGATCTGACTTGAAAGATAATAGTTGTATAAAGTACTAAGCAGGTAACGGAATAACTCTTCATTTCCTTTCGTTTTGTCCAGGAACCTGTCCACCTCCATGTCTATACTGTCCAACATGGGAGGGATCATCTTTTCAAGGTAAAACTTTATCTTTTGTTCATATAACGGAGTTCGTAATAATCGTCCGTCCGTAAAATCAAAGTTGTCAAAATAATGTGCTTTGTAGTATTTGTATTGAAAAGCAGAGTCTGTTACTTTACCGGAGCCGTCCCTTGGAAAATCAGGCACCTTTATTTCCTGAGATATTTTTAGCAGCGCTGCCAACATTGAATTTGGCGGTAACTCGTCAATTTTTCTCCGGATAAAATCTTCTGATTTACGATTCAGATCTTCCAGCTTTTTGTTCAGGGAATCTCTTTTGTTTCCTGTGGCAGTTTTATATTTCTCCATAAGCGGGGTACGTTCTTTTGA
>DATBXH010000416.1:0-6498 GCA_036514375.1 Bacteroidales bacterium
TAAATACTCAAGAAATGTGATGACAAACAGAATTAAGTGCTGTTTACTTCTGCCACTTTATTCTTTAGTATAAACTTAAAGTGAGCCCGACACTTGTTCATTTTATTTCTTCCATTAATTTTAACATCAAATTATCTTTCATGGAAAACCAGGATCAAACCACCAACCGGTATTCTGTTCTTTTTGTTATTTGCCTCACCACTATTCTGGTGCCATTTATGAGTTCTGCCCTGAACCTTGCATTACCGATTATCGCAAAGGAATATTCGATGAATGCCATTACCCTGAGCTGGGTGGTTTCCATTTTTCTTCTTGTCTCGGCTATCTTTCCGGTACCTTTTAGCAAAGTAGCTGACAATGTTGGGCGCAGGAAGTTATTCCTGACAGGTATTCTGATTTTTACCTTAGCTACACTGATTTGTGGTTTTTCTGTTTCCGGTACTCTTTTGATAGTTGGAAGATTCTTGCAGGGATTTGGGGCCTCCATGGTGTTTGCAACCAACATGGCCATAGTCACTTCGGTTTTTCCTCCGAATGAACGTGGAAAGGCGCTGGGTATTATCACTGCTGTCGTTTATGTTTCTGCTTCTTCGGGTCCGTTTTTGGGGGGCATGCTGACTCATTATTTTGGCTGGAGAAGTATTTTTTATATAACCGCCAGCATTGGAATACTAGCCATTGTTGGGATCTTTACTTTGATGAAAGGTGAATGGTCCGAGCCTAAAAAGGGGAGGTTTGACTGGATTGGTGTGATATTTTATGGTTCAGGACTGTCTTTGTTAATTTATGGTTTTTCAATTCTACCAACATTGTCGGGATTCTTTTCCATCTCAATTGGGTTGGTTGCACTGGCAGGATTTGTTGCTTATGAGAAACAACAGCAGTTTCCTGTGCTGAACGTCAAGTTGTTTTGGGAAAATAAAGTGTTTGGTTTTGCTTCCACTGCTGCACTAATTAATTACTCTTCTACATTTGCCATCTCGTTTTTGTTGAGTCTGTATCTGCAATACATCAAGGGTCTGAGTGCTCAGCATGCCGGAATGGTTTTAATAGCGCAGCCAATTGCACAAACCATACTTTCACCGTTGGCGGGCAGGTGGTCAGACCGTACGGACCCCAGAAATCTCGCTACACTTGGTATGGCAATTATTGTTGTCGGTCTGGTATTGATGTTCTTTTTAGTCCCAGCAACACCTATCTGGGCTGTTGTAATCATTAGCATATTGTTGGGTATTGGATTTGGCGTGTTTTCATCTCCCAACATGAATGTAATCATGGGTTCGGTAGAGAAAAAGTATATTGGCATGGCCTCAGCAACAACGAATACAATGCGACTTACCGGTCAGGCCTTCAGTATGGGTATTACCACTATGGTAATTTCATTGTGTGTTGGCAAAGTGAAAATTTCGCAAGATGTATTACCTCAGTTTATGCAGAGTATACATATTACCTTTATGATTATGGCTGCACTGTGCTGTCTGGGAGTGTATACCTCATTTACCGGTAAAAAGCAAAAAAGAATCGCAGAATAAATGTCTCAGGTTCTCAAATATTGTTGAAGGAACCTTTCCAAATGCGCGGTTTGCAGTTTGTTCGAACAACAAGCAATATGCATGTCCGGACGAACCAGGTAATATCCTTCTTTTTTGATTCCCATTTTTTTATAAAGTTTTTCCGTTCCTGGGTTAAAAGGGATAACTTCGACGGAAAGTATAGCTTTATATTTTTCAGCTATTAATTTGAATTCGTCTAAAAGGCCCTGTTTTGCAAAAATCAGTAGGTAAAAATCTGTTCCCCGGATTTTTACCTGAATATTTATCTGAACCTCTCCGTTATTAAAGATAGCATAAGGTAACCGGTCTCCGGGTTGTGGAATCGAAAAGAAAGAAAACTTTGAAGAAAAAAAGTTTCGATAATTCAACCCGGTTTGGGAGATACCTTTGAACAGATACCGGCTTATTAAACCGTATCTTTCAATGATTGGAAACAGAAGTCTGAACAGAACAGGGGCTGTGTAAAGCCTGAATATCCTGGCAGGCCAATTTTCTCCTGAAACCAGATGAAAAGCATGGTCTGTTGATTTAATCAGATGTTTTGCCAGCCTTAATCGTTCTGTCTGATAAGAATCAAGCAGTGAATCTTCGGCTTTATTCCGAATGACAAAAGATAACTTCCAGGCCAGGTTGTATGCATCCTGCAATCCGGTATTCATACCCTGGGCACCAACCGGACTCAGCACATGAGCTGCATCTCCGATGAGGAAACATCTGTCTTTCCGAAATTGTTCCGCATATCGCTGGTGCGAATGAAAAACAGAAAACCATTCAGGTTCATGTAACTTTATATCCAACGATGCGTGTTTGGCATAATTATTATAAATATCGGCAAAGGTTATAGATTTCCGGGCTTTCAGGTCTTTGGGAATTGTGCCGTCTAATCTTTTTCTGCCATTAGATAAAGGGAAAATACCGGAGCTGATATCAGCAGTGAATGAAAAACAGATCTCATCATTCGGCAGGTTTATATCAGCCCTGGAGTCTAACACAAACAGTTCCAGTTCATGCGTTTTCCCCAGAAACGGTATATTTAGTTGTTTTCTCACCAGACTTTGGCTGCCATCCGCGCCAATTAACCAGGATGCTTCCGTAATTTCTTCGCTTCCATCCGGTAACCTTAACGTTACAGTCACTCTATTGGGGTCCTGAGTAAAATATATAAGCTCTGTGTGCCTTTCGACGGAATAGCCGTAAGTTTTAATAAAATCGATAAGTAATTGTTCCGTTCGTGATTGTTCGAGCAGTAATAAGTAAGGGAATTTAGTCACGCTTTGACCAATGTTTCCCAAATTCAGGGTGATTGGCTTTTTACCCCGGAACGAAACGTTGATTTTCCTCGCTATGATACCTTGCTCCAGTGCCTTGCCGGCAATACCCATCTGATCGAATATTTCAAGACTCCTTGCCTGAAGGATTAATGCTCTGGAATATGACGTGGGTTGGTTCTTCTTATCAATAATGCGAAAAGGAATACCATTTCGTGCAAGTTGGCACGCCATCATGAGTCCGGATGGTCCTGCCCCAACAATAAGTACTTCGCTGTTTTTAATGTGATGATGCAAGGTTGTTGTTGTTTTATCTTCTTACCATTGTTTTCCCCACAATCAAGTAACGGAATCCCGGTTTTCGCTTGATGGAATATTTCTCAATTCCTGCAATCGTGAGTATATTTTCAAGTTCTGACAGTTTAAACCCTCTTAACACTGAAATGGGACCATCGTTTTTTGCCAATAGTGAACCATTGAATATCCGGGTGAAACTCCATGCACTGTAGTATGCCAGCCAATTTCGCTGCAAATCATTGATAACAAACCCGGTTTCTGTGTTGAGGTTTGCCCATCTCAGAAGTTCTGTCAGTTCAATATCATTCAGGTGATGACAAAAGAGGGAACAATGAAGGATGTCAATATTTTGGGTTATTCTCAGAAAATGATGATAGTCACTTATAATTCCCTTTATTTCCTTGTAATTGGAACAATGCCCATGTAAATATTCGATGGCATCGGCATTCATATCCACCCCGGTCAGTTTAACTTTATAGCCTGCTGATCTTGCCCAGTTGGCAATGTACTTCATGGTGTCACCACTTCCACATCCCAGATCGGCAATATGATAGGTTTTATTTTTATCGGTTACTAATTTTTTAATACCCTGTAACGAAATGAAATGTCCACCCAACCTACGGTTAAGGACGTCGAGTTCATGCAAATTCCGGAATAAAAGTTCCTTTGGAATACCAAGCAGGTCTAAAAATTCCTTTTCGTCCGAACGGGTTTGGAATTTATTATTCATAGGTCAGCAATGCAGTTTCGATGCTTAAGCCTGGGCCAAAACCTACAGAAAATATGGTTTCGTTTTGTTTTAAGTGGTCTTGTGCAATTTCATTTAATACAAACAGAATAGTTGGGGATGACATATTGCCATACTCGTTTAAGACTTTGTAAGAGTAATGCAAATCTTCATCAGTTAGACGTAACTGCTTTTTAATGACATCCAGAATCTTCTTCCCACCCGGATGAATGGCCCACTTACAAATGGCGTCAGGTTTAATATTAAATTTTTTTCCTGCACTTTGGACAATATTGTTTATTTCATCGCCAATAAACTCAGGAATTTTAGCATCCAGAATCATCTCAAAATTCACCGGCGTAATGTTCCACCCCATGAACTGTTTCCCTTTGTTAAGCAGCAGCGAGTAAAACCCGTTTATGACCAGGTTTTTATTTTGAAATTTGCTTGCGGCTTGATTCCCGGTAATTATGGCTGCTGAAGCACCATCGCCAAAGATAGTGTTCGACAGTAAATTATCATTGTTATCCTTGGGCTGGAAATGCAGGGTACATAATTCTACGCAGACCAATAAGACTTTGGCGTTTTCATCTGTTCTGACAATCATGTCGGCCAATTTCAGAGCGTGGAACGCTGCATTACAACCCAGGAAGTTTACCGAGGTGTGAAAGATGTCATTAGGCAGATCGAGTTGCTCCACTAATTCAGCATCGATACCAGGGGCATACAGACCAGTGCAGGTAACTGTGATTAAATGAGTAAACCCGAAATCAAGTACTGATGTTCCCAGCTTTTCTACAGCATTTTTAACAGCTTCCAATGCAAGTGGAACGGCATTATCCTTAAATACACCCAGACGTTCCTCCACCTTTGGTAAGGGACTTCCATTGAAAAGCGTATGTTTCTTCAGCGATAGATTAAAGTCAGAAATTACGGAATATCGCGTGTTTATTCCACTGTGGCCAAATAACAAGTTTAACTTTCGTGAAGCTGTTTCATTTGCGTACGCTTCATGCATAAAATTTAAAATTACGCTTTGTTCGGTGCCATATACGGGCACCGCGGTTCCAATTGAAATTATTCGGCTCCTCATGTTAAAACCAGGTCCAGATATGATTTAAGATTAATATTGAAAAGTATAAGTTCATGCATGTTGAGGTTATGAAATTCATGTTCATCGTGTTTTCAAAATTTGCATTGTCCGTATTGCGTCTCACTTTATTGAACCACACTGATAATTTGACTATAACAGGTAACATAAGAACTGAAAACAGAAACAATGCGATTTGTTGATTTTTTATCTCAAAATAATAGATTAGCAGAATCGTTGCAAGCGAAAAAAGGACGGCTGAAAAGATGAACGTGCCATTGTATCCCAGTTTATAACTAATAGAGATGACGCCATCTCTTTTATCGGCTTCATGCTGATAAATTTGAGTGAGTGGATAAGCACTTCCCAGGAACAAGCTGGCTATGCCCATACAAATGATTTGATTTATGGTAAAGAATGTTTCAAAAGAAAAATGCGAAATGGCCGAGGATGCTATCAGGTAAACAAATCCGCCCTGAAAAATAAATACTGTAAGGAATCCGATGATTGGATATTTCTTAAGTCTTATTCCCCGGTAGCTGTACGCTCTTGACATCAGAACAAAAATCAAAGTCATTAAAGAAAAATATACGGAGATAAAAATTCCGCAAATGATTCCGGTAATGTCAAACAAAAGTGTAACATAAAAGAGGTTTCGGTTCACCTTGGGAGGATGTTTTATACCACCAATGCTCGTTTCGTCACGGTCCTGATAGCTGTTATACCCATTACTTGCCGGAAAGATAAGGAAGTGTAATATAATAAATGAGAGGATAGTCTGTGGCCAGCGAATGTTTCCAGTCTGACTTAATGCAAATAGGAAAACAGGCATTAGATAGAATGAAAAATGAAATCGTAAATGCTTTACAGTACTTTGGTCAAACCATGACAGGAAAAAAGATTGTTTCATAATTGGGCTGTGTTTGCTTATTGCCCCAATGCAATGAAACATAAACAATCTTTAAAGATAAAGGTTTACAGGATGGAGGTAAGTTTTTGATTTTAAGTACAAAACATGCAGCCTAAGGTAGAATAATAAGCATTGGATCAGGTTTGTTTTACCTTTCCAATAAGTAAAAGAATTATAACAGCGATCACTCCTAATAAAAGGGGTAAAGTAGCTAAAAGCAATTGTCCGGCATGTATATGAAGTGCTGCTGCTGCAATAGCCCAGACAAAGATGCCATAAATGGTTATTCTCCTGAAAAATGGCCACAATAAACCACCGGCGATGATAATTTCAATAACAGCTATTGGAAAACGGTACCACAACGGTAAATGCCATTCTTCAAAGTTTTTAAGTTGATCCTGTGTTCCCAGAAGTTTTTCTATCCCAACGAATGCAAAAATGAATGCCAAAATACCGGCTAATATCCACACAAGGATATTTTTTGTTTTTAAGTTCATAGGAAGAGCTTTATTTAGGTTAGTAATTGAATGTTGTGTGCTAAAAACATGATGGAAGAACAACTTATTGGAGGATTTGTTTTAATTGCTGATAATAAGTTGATATGACTGGTATTTTGGTGGTTAAAAAAACAAATAGCACAAAATCAAAGGTAA
>DATBXH010000417.1:0-2712 GCA_036514375.1 Bacteroidales bacterium
ATGGCATCTTTTTAATATGAATATTTCGGCAATGGACCGGAATGTTTCCATTTCAGCAAGTGCTAACTCAGTTAAATCAGGCACCTCAGTTACTTTTACTACAGATTCCGTTTGTTTAAGCGGATCTGCAACATTACAATGGCAGGTAAACAGAAAAAATAAAGGTACAGGGCAGACTACCTTTAGTTATATCCCTGTAAATGGTGACACAATTACATGCCTGACTATATTTAAAGACACTACAACAACGAGTAATGTCATTGTGATGAACGTTAAAGATACATCCATGGGGATTCACAGCATTACAAGTAATAATGTCACACTTTATCCCAACCCTGTAACTGGTTCTTTGTCGGTATCGATCACCAATCCTCTTTCACAAACAAGTATTGCCATTTATAACCTAAACGGAACGGAAATATTTTCTTCAAATGTTACTTCTTCTATTACGGAAGTAGATATGAGCAGATATTCAGCGGGGTTTTATCTGGTAAAGATTATTTCACCGGATTGCGGGATGATTACGCGGAAAGTCATTAAACAATAAGGATAAAAACTTGCAAGCCGCGGATCAGGCCTGCGGATGATGAGTGCTTATCCTGTTTTACAAGATATTGGTTCCTCCTGGTATAATTCGCAGGATTCTCCAAGATTATGATTCCAACGACCGTTTAATGAAACAATCCCATTATGCAATCTTTATTAATAAGAATCATTGCTGCAATTGATTTAGTATGGTTTATGTGTTGACTTAGCAATTTAAAATGTATATCCTATTCCCAACCCAATTAATGGCAGAATAATATCATTTGTCTCATAAGTAGAATATGTTTTTAATTTTATAAAAGGGGTAAAACCTACTCTAAAAAATAAACCTCCGGTTGGTTTCTGATATTTATATCCAAGTCGTATAGAACACCAAAACGCTCGTAATGATTCGTATGTAATATTTGAATTTATGCTACCTCCAAAAGATTCTGTTATTTTTTGATTTTGCACGTTACCTGAATTATATGTTAACCCAATTCCAAATTCAAAATGATGGTAATTGTGGCCGCTTGAAATATTTAAGGATACGGGAATTCCATAAACTGGATTCCAATCTTTTATTGATGGTAAATATCCAACGCCCATTGTTAAATCAAGAAAGAAATTATTATCCTTCGTAAGGATACGATCATAATTGAAACTAAATACCGAACCACTAATTCCTAATATCTCTGTGTAAAATGTATTATTTTTTATTATGATCTTCTCTGTATCTTGGCTTCTAACCCAACCCATGTTGGTGAACATTAATAGTAAAATAATCCATATCTTTCTTTTCATATCCTTATTTTATGAATCAATTTAAATTAATCAAGCAGGCGGTGTCTTGCAATAGCTTAATTGCCGTTACAATAACCGCCCGTTGTAATTTATTCTTTAATGACTTTTCGAGTGTATTGATAAGCTCCATTATTAATATCGAATTGTATTGTTATTAATCCAATCGGACAATTTGAAACATCAATATTAAGAGAATAATTATTTATTGGGTTCAAATAATAAACAGTGTTATTATTTACATCTTTTATCTGAACTGAAATTGAATTTATAGGAACATCATTTGTAAACGAAATAGTTAAGTTGCCACTAGTAGGATTTGGATAAATTGTTATTTCCGAATCCAATGCAGAATCTAACGTTGCAAGCGTTACATTTTGTGGAAGATCACAATTGAAGTATAAAGAATCCGAATTATAATCAGGCATTTGTTGATAATTGCTACAATCATAATATTTTGGTAAAGGACTTGACATAACAGGCTCTAAACTTGCTAAATAATTGGGAATGTATGCTATATCCTCCATGCAGATATCAGTTGATGTTGAAACAGAAAGGGTGGCACCATCTTCCATACTAAACCCTGCATTTATAGTAACTAAATTACCAGAGGTTAATGAAGTATTACTCCCTGACTCTAATGTAAAATTCCCCGCATTCGAAATACTACCGGATGCGATGACCGGGTAAGACTGGTTATTTTGTACAACTGTGTTTTCTGGAATTATGATATTCTTGTGCTGAATTGGTGATTCATTTGCTAGAATATGATTAATAGCAAAAGTTTCAGCTCCATCACTTAAGTACCAATGATCTGTATTTTCAGTGGAATTTGCATAGATATAATCAAACATCGATGTGCATTTTGCAGAATTTAAATCAAATGAGTTATTCAAATCGATGTTTAGATCTAACGCACTAATTGTTGGAATGAAACAAGCATTTGGATTTGAAGTAACTGGAACACCTAATCCATCATGGATTGATTGGCTTAAAATATTCATGTAATTACTCGTTGTTGATCCAGGTGCACTATCGTAATCATAATTACTTGAAGAAAAATATTCAGCACCTTCACCTCCCATAGGAATGGAAAGTCCTGAATTTCCTATTGACGTAAGACCTGTTGTATATATGTAGAACTTTTCTAGAGGATCTGTATCCGTAAACCCTGCCCTTATTGTCGCTGTAATGTGATCGCTAGCAAAATGAGAACAATGTTGGTCGCAATTCCAATGCCAAATTAAGTACCACAAAGAACAGGAACATAATTCCACATCATTTCTTTTCCAATAATCAAAATTTAGAATTATATCTCCAGCATTGAGATTAGATTGTTTATTTCCTGAATAATTTCCGTTTGATATTGCTATTTTTACTGGCTTT
>DATBXH010000418.1:0-9272 GCA_036514375.1 Bacteroidales bacterium
CCAATTGGGCTTCGGCTGATTCTTTTTCGGCTTTCACTGCATCAAACTTTTCAGGCGAAGTTGCCTGGTTTTGTAAAAGCAGAGAATAACGGTTAAAGTCTTCGGTTGCCTTCCACACACGTATTTGTGCGGCTTTGAGATTGCTTTCGGCTGGCAGGATGTTGGTTTTAGCTGAAACAATATTTTCTTTTGAGATGCCGGTATTCAATTTTGCAGCTTCAAGTGTTGCTTCAGCCTGCTCAAGTTTCAGCCGGTAATCATTGTCCTCAAGCAGGACAAGAGTATCTCCGGTCTTTACGTACTGGTTGTCGATAAATCGGATACTTTTAACATATCCACTGACACGGGCAACAATTGGGTTTATATTGGCATCAATCTGAGCATTGTCAGTAGACGTGTATTTTTGCGAATGATAGTATATATATATTCCCATGATTGTGCCAATGACTAAAATTCCTCCCAAAACAAAAGGCATCACCTTATTTGCTTTTTTTCTGGTTTTAACTGTCTTTTCCATGATTATTTTGTATTAAATGATTAGCTAAAATTGGATGTTAACTGCAGATTATTTTACATGAAGATTGGGCAACAAAGTACCCTTGGCCTTTTGAAGGGATAATTCGGCCAGTATCATATCCGCCAATGCCCCAAGATATTGGCGCTGAGATTCAAGTAATGAGTTCTCGGCATTGAGTAGATCCGACATGGAAGAAGTACCTTGTTTATATTCCTGCGTAGTCTCCTGAAATACTTCACTTGCCAGATCTATGTTTTTTACCTGGCTATTTAGTCTACTGATACTGTATGTTAACTTATTTTGTGCATCAGCTATCTCTTTGTTTGCAGTAGATTCAAGAAACATTTGCCTGTTTTGTGTTTCTTTCCAGGCAATGTTGCTTTGCGCAACCTGGGCTTTCTTTTTAAAACCATCAAAAATGGGTATATCCAGTGTAACAAACAGAAATGAGGAATTGTACCATGATGCGTCAAATGGTTTTAATTCTTTCCCATAGTAATCTTCGGTATATTGTGCATTTAAACTAATCACAGGCATGTATCCGGCTCGTTTTTGTTTTATTTCCAATTGTTGTAGTTCTCCCTGTTTTTGAATAATCTGCCAGTCGGCACGGTTATGGATATCAAACGAGGTGCTGTCGGCTATCAATGAGGCTTCTGTAATGCTGTCATTTATAGCGAGTGGTGCATTGGTGTTAATCCCCAATAACAATTTCAGGTCATACATCTGTTGCTGATAGAGGTTTTCGTAATTGAGCAGGGCTGTTTCCAGGTTGGTTTGATTAACCTGTATTCTGTCCATGTCACTTTTTTTAGAGACGCCTGCCTGTAATTGAATTTCAGCTACATGATAAAGGCTATGATAGCTTTCGAGTTGTTTTCGAAGATATTGTATCTGTTTTGTACATAATAATATGTTATAATAGACGGAAGCTACCTGCATGGCAACGTCTTCCCTGGTTTTATCGGATGACAGTTCTGATAATTGAACTGATGATCTGGCAGCCTTCAGGCCTATTAAAAAAGACTTGTCAAACAAAGTTTGTCTTGCCAGAATCCCACCTTCAACGTTATAAGGTACCCCGAACTCTATGGCTATAAGTGATCCAGGAGTGCCGCCAAAACGTTCGGCCGGAACAATTGTTTTTGGTAATACCAGATTATCTGTTACTTTACCGGTAGCTTTTATTTGGGGTAATCCATCGCTCAGTACTTCGAGATTTCGCTGTCGTTTGCTTTCGATTTCCAACTGGCTGTTTACTACATCGGTATTTTCTTTAAAAGCGAGGGTTATCGCCTCCCTCAGATTTTTTATCACCAGGCTGTCTTGTGCCAGGGCTTGCGATAGGCTAATGATTGCTAATGCCCAGAAAATAATTACTCTTTTCATCTTTTTTTGTTTATTCCGACCGGTCGGTCTATTTTTTACTAAAAAATAAACCGAACATTCGGTCTAGTGATTCTAAAAAAATTAAGCTTTTAAACTTTTATAAATACCCTCCCAAAGAGCGCCATAGGTTTGTTCCATATCGTTCAGGTCTTCGGTTTGCATGATCAGGTGCATTCCAATACCATCACCCATATAAATTATCATTTTAGCGAGCTGTTCACTGGTAAGCTCCGAACGGATTTCACCGCTTTTCTTTGCTCGCTCAATGGCGGAGGCCCAAACTTCAATTTCTTTCTTGTGATGAGATGCCATCTTATCTCTAAATTCCGGTAAAAGCTTCATCCCGTCGAAAATGAGCAAATAATAATTCATATCGAAAAAGCCGTACTCTCCATGACCATTTTTTATAAAATCTGCACTTAATCTTTTGATATCTTTCAAGTAATCGCTAAAGAATTGGTAAAGTGATTCCTGAGAATATTTTTCAAAATGAAGCACAAACATGTGACTCAGGAAGTAATCCAATATCTCAAGAAAAAGTTGCTCTTTACTTTCGAAATAGTGATAGAAGGCTCCTTTTGATAACCCGGTCTTTTCAACAATATCTTTCATAGTGACTTCTTTATAGCTTTTCTGCAGAAAGAGTTTCACTGCCACATCCATGATATATTGTTTTGTGTCATTCATAAACCGACCGTTTGGTTTGCAAATGTAAAAAAGAAATTTGAATAGAATGCAAATACGATTAAAATTTTATCAAATCCATACAAAAACAGATGTTGTTATTGACCGAAAGGCGCAACTGATCTATTTGATAATGACTCAGAAATTTGTAAATCATTCGATTAATGTTTGAGAGAACAATACGTAAGAACTTAATTGACCTAATAACAAAATGTTTTCCTTGTATCGTTGGGAATAATTTTTATTTTTGTGAGCTGCTTTTAACTAACCTTGTACTTGCCTTATCGATATTTTAACGTGAAAACACTATGAGCAAAGAAAAAAAGATCTACCTGAACGAGAAAGAAATGCCTACGCAATGGTATAATATAATGGCCGACATGCCTAATAAGCCATTGCCTCCGCTGCATCCTGGCACAAAACAACCCATCGGCCCTGAAGCATTAACTCCTCTTTTTCCTATGGAACTCATCAAACAGGAAGTTTCTGCGGATCGATGGATTGATATTCCCGAAGAAGTACAAGACCTTTATAAAATATGGCGTCCAACCCCTTTGCATAGAGCATATCATCTGGAAAAGGCGCTGGGAACACCTGCCAAGATTTATTATAAAAACGAAAGCGTGAGTCCTGCAGGATCTCACAAACCAAATACAGCATTACCTCAAGCTTATTATAATTATAAAGAAGGAGTAAAACGCATAACTACCGAAACCGGTGCAGGTCAGTGGGGTAGTGCATTGAGTTTTGCCTGCCAGCATTTCGGGATCGAACTCAAGGTGTTTATGGTAAAGGTTAGTTACCATCAGAAACCTTACCGCAAAATGATGATGAACACCTGGGGTGCTGATGTTGTGCCATCACCAAGCGACCAGACTGAAGCGGGTCGTCACATTCTTTCAAAGTATCCCGACTCACCAGGAAGTTTGGGAATTGCTATATCCGAAGCAGTTGAAATGGCTGCCAAAGACGATAAAACTAAATATGCCCTTGGGAGTGTGTTGAATCATGTGTTGATGCATCAAACCGTGATTGGTCTTGAAGCTTTGAAACAATTGGAGATTGCAGGTGATTACCCTGATATTGTGATTGGTTGTTTTGGGGGAGGTTCTAACTTTGCCGGCATTTCATTTCCCATTCTTCGATATAATTTTACCGAAGGTAAAAAGACCCGTGTTATAGCTGCCGAACCTGCTTCCTGCCCTAAATTGACCCGGGGTCAGTTCCAATATGATTTTGGCGATACTGAAGGGTTAACTCCACTGATTCCCATGTTTACACTGGGGCATAATTTTGTACCCGATAATATTCATGCCGGCGGGTTGCGTTATCATGGTGCAGGAGCTATTGTAAGCCAGTTGCTGAAGGATAAGCTTATCGAAGCTCAATCCGTAAAACAACTGGAAACATTTGAAGCTGGTGTTTTATTTGCCCGTACCGAAGGTATTATTCCTGCTCCGGAATCAACTCATGCTATTGCTGTAGCTATTCGTGAAGCACAAAAGGCAAAGGAAGAGGGAAAATCCAAAACAATTCTCTTTAATTTGTCAGGTCATGGATTTATTGATATGTCTGCTTACGACCAATATTTTGCCGGTAAGCTTCAGGATCATGAAGTTACTGATGTTGAAATCAAAGAGAGCTTAGCTCTATTAGATAAAGTTTTATAAATTCACTATTACTACTACTAACTGAGAATGCCGGGGCGCGAGTTCCGGCTTTTTTTATTTTCTTGAGTCCCCCGCCTTCCTTATGCAAAGGAGTTGCAGCTTGGTTATCCCAGATTCCGCAATGGAAAATATAATAGCGGAACGATTAAGAAAATCAATTCTTTCGCAAAAGCCTCAAGATGATTTTTTAAATCGGGATTAACCCAACTAAAGCAAATAGTTCGCCTCTTTTATCGGCTCCTATTGCTTAATTTGAGTTTATAAAAAAATTTTCTTTTACGAATAGGGGGTAAAGTTATATATAGGTGTCATAGGTACAAATCAAAACTAAACCTTATGAAAATAAATGTAAAATTTGCAGGAGTTTCAATGCTAGTATCAGCGAATTATTTGTATTCCGGTTTTAAGC
This sequence comes from Bacteroidales bacterium, assembly GCA_036514375.1. GTDB lineage: Bacteria > Bacteroidota > Bacteroidia > Bacteroidales > JAAUTT01 > JAAUTT01. The sequence continues at coordinate 4,670 of DATBXH010000418.1, forward strand.
ACAAAACTTGCATTAAAAGTTTGTTGTCTTTTTATCCCATTCATCGGTAATTTTCTCCAATTCGCCGAAAAGATTTTTACTAACGGTTTAGAGGGTCATACTTTTGGTCCGACTTTAAACCGTGAAATATTTTAATGATTAAATCGTCTGTCTTTATAGTGAAGTCAAATAGTTAACCAAGGTATTTAATCATAAGCCGATCATTAATCTAATTTAAACTAGTTATGAGAATTATGTTAAAGTTAACAGTAGTATTCCTGTTAGTAATTGTAGCCATAACCCATGTGAAAGCCGAAGGAGAAAACCCGGGAGGCAGAGTTACAGTCAGTGGTTATGTAAAGGACTCCGGAAATGGCGAGGCGCTTGTTGGAGTCAATGTTTATGTGAAGGAACTGAAAACCGGAACGGTAACGAATGTTTATGGTTTTTATTCCATTAGTGTAATCCCCGGGAATTATAAGGTTGTTTTTAGTTATCTGGGTTTTACTTCCCAGGAAAAAACAATTGAACTGAAAAGCAACGTTTCCATTAATCTTGAGCTTAGTCCCCTTAAAAAAGAATTAGATGAAGTTGTTGTTTCTGCCGAACGTCCTGATGCCAACGTCAAACGTCCTGAAATGAGTGTAAACAGACTCGATAATTCAACCATCAAAAAGATACCTGCATTGATGGGTGAGGTTGATATTTTGAAGGCAATCCAGATGCTTCCCGGTGTGTTACCCACAGCTGAGGGGACTTCGGGTTTTAGTGTTCGTGGCGGTAATATGGATCAGAACCTGATTGTTCTTGATGAAGCTACTGTCTATAATGCGTCTCACCTGATGGGATTCTTCTCGGTGTTCAACAATGATGCTATTCGTGATATTGCACTTTATAAAGGTGATATCCCGCCCATGTATGGTGGTCGTTTGTCATCTGTGCTGGATGTTAGAATGAAGGAAGGAAATAACAAGAAATTTTGTGCAACGGGTGGAGTAGGTCTTATTTCCAGTCGCCTTACATTGGAGGGCCCGATAGGAGGTCCAAAAACATCGTTCCTTATATCCGGGAGAAGGACTTACGCTGATTTGTTTTTTCCTCTGATGTCTGATTCGGGTGCCAGGAAGTCCATCATGTATTTTTATGATTTCAACCTGAAGGTAAATCATCAGATTAATCAGAACAACCGGATTTACCTTTCGGGATATTTGGGCCGGGATAAGTTTGGGCAGAAAGGAACATCCGATGCTGGTTTTGGTAACCAAACAGCTACATTGCGGTGGAATCACTTGTTTTCAGATAAGTTGTTCTCGAATATATCAGCTGTTTTTGCGAGGTACGATTATTCTCTTCAGATGAAAATGGGAGGATCGGATTATGTGTGGAAATCCCAAATGCTTGATCTTACCCTAAAAGCAGATTTTAACTTTTTCCTTAACCCGGAGAATGAGATAAAATTTGGGGCATCCTCTACGTATCATGATTTTGATCCTTGTGAGGCTTATATGCAGAGTGAAATAAGTAAACTCAGTATACCTTATCCAAAGAATTACGCCCTGGAACATGGCTTGTATATCTCAAACCAGCAAAAAGTAGGAGATAACCTGATTGTTAAATATGGTGTTCGGTATTCGATTTTTCAGAATATAGGTAAAGGCAGATTATACCACTTTAATGAAGAGTATCAGGTGACCGACTCGATAGAATACCCAAGAGGCAAGATTTTTCATACGTATCAGGGACTGGAGCCAAGAGTTGGTTTAAACTATACCATTAACGAAAGATCTTCGGTAAAGGCAAGCTATGCCTATACGTTACAGTATATGCAACTGGCCTCAAATTCAACTGGTGGTATGCCGCTTGATACCTGGTTTCCTTCAAGCCCTAACGTGAAGCCACAGGAATCACAGCAATTTGCCGTTGGTTACTTCAGAAATTTTATGAATAATGCTATCGAAGCTTCGGTAGAAACATATTATAAGAAGATGGACAATGTGATCGATTTTAAAGATCACCCTCAGTTATTAATGAATCCAAGGATGGAAGGGGAGGTTCGAACAGGTAGGGCACAGGCTTATGGTGTCGAATTCTTTGTTAAGAAGAATGAAGGTAAACTCAATGGCTGGATAAGTTATACGTTATCGAAGGTTAGACGTAAAGTGGCCACGATCAATGATGGTAACTGGTATCCGTCACCTTACGATAAGCCTAATACGGTTAATGTGATCCTCAGTTATGAATTTTCGAAACGCCATGTGCTTTCTGCCAATTTTGTGTATGCTACAGGTGCTCCTATCACTGCTCCTGTTGCTGTATTCCCTTATGGAAATACAATCAATAAAATATACTCCAGCCGGAATGGTTACAGAATGCGCGATTATGACCGTCTTGATTTGTCGTACACCATTAAATCCAAGGTGAAGCCTGGAAGATCATGGCGGGGCGAATGGGTATTTTCACTTTACAATGCCTATGGCCGCCATAATGACTGGATGCTGAACTTTACGGAAGATAAGAAGAACCCTGGGACCATTGTTACAGAGCGGTGGTATCTGCCATTTGTTTTCTTCCCGGGTATAACTTACAATTTCAGTTTTTAACAAAGAATAATACATAAGAAAATGATTAAGCTACATAATTTCAAACGTTTTGTATTTGTTATTGGTTGCACTGGTTTGGCCTTTTTTAGTTCATGTACTGAAAGCTTTGTGATGGATACCGGTAGTACCTATACACGACTCTGTGTAGAGGGTAATATTACCACCGATACCATGAAGCATAAAGTCAGGCTTGTAAAGTCGAGGGATTTGAATGACAATAGTCCTTTTAAGCCGGTTTCCGATGCTAATGTAACCATTACCGATGGTTTGAATGTTTTTCCGCTCAAGGAAGACACTACAGACAGAGGCTCATATTATACCGATTCAACTGTATATGGCTTACCGGGTCGTACATATACGTTGGATATTAAAAATGTAGACATCAATAACGACGGTGTGATGGAAGAATATATGGCGTCCTCGAAGCTTATGGGTGTGAATCCAATCGACTCATTTACGATTTATTATAACAACATTAATGAACACATGAAAGGTTGGAGTCTTGACCTTTATGCAAGGGATGCCGGTGGTGGACGTAATTTCTATCTGATCAAGGCCAGACAGAACGGAGTTATGCTTACAGATAGTATTTATAAGTATTCATTCTCAGATAATCTTGGGTTCGAAGGAAAATATTTCAATGGGTTTCAGGCTTATTATATTCAGGAAACCACCAAAACAAAGTTAAAAACAGGCGATACAATAACTCTTGAGATGAGCGGAATTACTGAAGATTACTACAATTTTATTATAGATTATATCACTGAATATTATCCCAAGATACCCATCTTTAGCGGTCCTTCTGCCAATGTTTCGACCAATGTTGAACCCAAAAATAAGACTATGGGCTTTTTCGCAGCTTATTCGATACAGCGGAAAACGAGGATATATAGATAATGAAGGGAATGAAGGGAATGAAAGAAATGAAAGAAATGAAAGAAATGAAGGAATGAAACTAATTCAAATAGTATGAAAGAGAATATTATCGCTGAGAAATCCTACCGGTTTGCTATTGAAATAATTGAAGTATATAAGAGATTATCCCAGGATAAAAGGGAATTTGTACTTTCCAAGCAATTACTTCGAAGCAGAACTTCAATCGGCGCTAATATTGAAGAAGCTATTGGTGGAATTTCAAAAAAAGATTTTGTAGCTAAGATGCAAATCTCATATAAAGAAACCAGGGAATCGCGTTATTGGTTAAGACTTTTGCACGATTCTGGTTTTCTTTCAACCAACGACTATGAAAAGCTTTTAAGCAGCTGTGATGAACTCCTTCGTATTATATCTGCTATCTTAAAATCATCCAAGAAGGAATGAAAATAATGAAGCCATTGAAAGTAATGAAAATTATAAACTCGCCTTCATCCTTTCGTCTTCATTTTCTTCATTTCTTTCATTCATTTCATTCATTTCTTTACTCGTATCTCAGCGCCTCCACCGGGTTTGTCAGCATTACTTTGATAATTTGGTAACTGGTGGTTAACAGGGTGATGATCAGGATCAGCAAAGTGGCAATCACAAATTCCGATAGCTTTAGCCCGTATTTGTACGATCCCGGGATATACTGATACAGGATGTAAGCTCCGGGCCAAGCCACCAGTATGGCAATCGCAAGCAGAATAACAAAATCCTTGATTATTTTGAGATAAATAATGAATAAAGGGCTGCCATGAACCTTCCGTATCCCTATCTCTTTTGTCCGACGAGACGTTGTGAAGGAAACCAAACCGTAAATTCCAATAATGGCAAGCAGGATGATAAGCACAGTAAAAAACAGAAATGTATTGCTAATGGCTATCCATGTCCTGAAGTTGCCATCTCTTCTGAAATCGTCAGTAAAAAGTCTAGGTTCGAATGGGTCATTGGGAAAACGGGCTTCCAGTTCGTCGGTTAGGATCTTCCTTGCCTGGGTAATATGTCCTGGCGTAAAACGGAAGGTATAAATTCCATTGTCGCATGTGTCATTCGTTTTGAGCCTGATCAGGTATGGGGGTATTAGCTCCTGCATGGAATAGGGATGA
>DATBXH010000419.1:0-8732 GCA_036514375.1 Bacteroidales bacterium
AAGAAGCATCATTTTTTATCCTGTCAGCAGAAACCCCACCTTTTGCACGGGCAAGCATCCCGTCCTGGGTTTTATAGAAGGCAATATCCCCGATAGTACCTTCCAGTTTAATGATTCCACTTTGTTTTGCCATAGCTAAAAATTTAAAATTCAAAACAAAGCTAGGTGGATAGCAAAGTTTTTCAAAATCAACACTTCCGGAAATGGCTATTTGTGACGCATTTGGTCCAATAAATACCAGTTTAGTATATCCGGGAGAAATTCTATATTTGCCTTAGCAACAAGGTTGAACTATGCCAAAGTCATGGCAAAGGCATATCAAAGCCTAGTCAGAGTGTAAATGAAAACAAATCGAATCATTATTTATCCTAAGGATGTGCAACGGATAACAGGTAAAAGTAACAGGTACAGCAGAACGTTACTGAATAAAATTAGGGAGAGCAAAAGCAAGGCAAGAAATCAGTTTGTAAGTGTAAACGATTTTGCAGAGTTCACCGGCCTATCTGTTGACGAAATCACATCCTACCTCGATTGATCAAGCTAAACCAGTTTGCAATCCCAGTAAATCCGGCACCTTTAAACACATTTATTTTGAATTATTTTAACCTGCTTTAATTGGCAAATTCAGATAAATTTCGTACTTTTATTACAGTTAAGTTCTTTTAAAACAGGGCATTTCAATTCAAAACGTTCGGTTACTTAATCGGTTACCTATTGAATTTTAGCAAATAGAAAACATTGATATTTAAGCGTATAATGTGGTAGTTCGAGTCCCGTCCATACCGCCAGACGAAAGTCAAACAAAATTAAAACCGCTTAAATGTCACAGTTTAAGCGGTTTTTTTATTTTCCATGTTCAAACTGAGAAAAGTCTTTCATCACAAAGCACAATTCATCGAAAACCTCTCGCTCAAGTGAAGCAAACGAAGCTAGTTTTGCTATATTTCCATTAGCTTAAAGCTAGTATTTCACCCCCTTTGTCTGAATTATACTTATGAATTTCCAAATATCGTTAATCAGAATTCACTTTCAGTTATGTTAAAAGACCGTAGCTTCTGAGTTTTACTTAAACATCTCGATGCTAATTATCATCGCAACCACAAGGTGGACATAAATCTTTCATATGAATTGAAACGTTGATAATCTAAATTGCAATTCACCATAAATTATCAACTGTTTCAATTGTTTAGTTTGGCTGCAATTTTTGAACTGTTGTCAAAACAAAATGACTTAAGCATGAAAAGTTTTTGATTAGTATCCCCTTTAAATCTGAGATAAACATCGTGACGTCCTTCCACCTTATCTACAACAGCTTCAAAGGTTTTAAAATTTCCCCACCCGTTGGTATTTTTTATTTTGCAATCAGCAATTTTCTTTCCTGTACCAATGGAATCAAGCCACACTTCAACAACACCACCTTTTGTTGCACTCGAGGCGGTTATCTCAATAGCGTTGGGTCGCTTTAGATAGTTGTCATGCCCTCCAAACTCCACTCCAGCATAAAGAGCCCAATCTTCGTTATGAATACTATCAAGACAATTAACATTGTCAATTATGCTGTTTGCAAAAGTACCAAATTGATTTGCAGGACACTCCGCCAAAATAGGAGTGTAAGCATCGCGGTAAATATATAAATCAAAATCAGCGCTGTTACCCTGTACATACAAACCCTGACGATTACCGCACCATCCGTTATAATTAACCTGATATTTATCAAGGCTTGTGACGTCAATTTGGCTACCTACTTGTGTCCAGTTCATACCATCAGCGCTAAAAAATCCTTTTACTATATGGTCAAGTCTTTCAATTTTTAACCAAATCTCATTACCGATGGTATTCGGTGATTCAAATCGGATTTTATCAAAACTAAATACCAATACCTTTTGTCCCTTATCATTTATTGTACTGAACAGCTTAACAAACAGATTCTCCATTCCATTGATAATCCGGAGCCCTGCTTCACTGGAAGAATCTTTGGGGGTAAATTCGACACGGGTTATTAACGAGTAATTGTGTTCAGCATCTGTTTTGACTATCGTGTTGCATTTTTTTGCGTTTTTAGGTTTCAACCGAAACCAACCCGGACGCTCGGTAAGTGACCATGTATCTGTTGCAGTCTGCCCGATGAAAGACCATTCGGGATTTAATTTATTGGAAGTAAAGAAATCGGATTTGGGAACCATCCAGGGTATTCCGCTATTAGGTAGTTTTGGCGCAGTAAAAGGTTTGTTTAATGGATAATCAGCTACCGCATTACCCATTTCGTCGTAATGCACCTGATTCAATATGCCTTGTCGTCCCTGGCCATACCATTCATTTTTATTGGCCCTGGCCCAAACGGGATGTAAAACCCAGCTTGTACCATCAGCCAATTTTACTGCGGCAGAGCTATGATTGGGTCCGAAGAAAATAGCATTTGATTTTTCAGGATCATTCTCGTTAAAAAAGTTTAAAGGTTCTGTCCAAGCCGATTTGTCATCGGTAAGTGTTTTACTACGAATATATTTTTGTCCACCGCTAACATCATGAGCAAATGAATAATAATAATATCCATTGTCTTTCCACATTACCGGCCCCTCTGCCCAACTGTAAGGATGAGTCGGATTGGGATTTAACCAGTTCAAATTATAAACTACTCCGGTAGGTTGACCGTCAGATCCCAACTCAACAATACCATTATTTGGTTGCCCGTTTTTTACCACCAGATACCATTTGCCATTGTCATCAATAAAAATTGAATTGTCGTAACCAAGTGTGTATGGTAATTGCGATGGATTCTTAACTCTTACCGGCAAACTCCAATCACCTTCAATTTTATCAGCCGTTGTAAACCACATTGATCCTGCGTGGCTGAAATAATCCCAATATTTTTTATTGTAATAAACCACCTGACCACCCCAACAACCTGCGGAAGATTTATCACCATATTCAATCCATGCCGGTGAAACGGGTTGAGCTATTGCCTCCCAATGAACCAAATCGGTTGAGTGGTAAATAACAGGAGTGGGATTAAACGATGAACCAGTTGTGTAAAAATCGTTGCCAATCTGTGTCAACGTACAGTCTGAATGATCTCCCGGAATGACAGGATTAGTATAAGTTTTAAACGCAAGCGATTGAGTATGTCCGTTAATAGATAAGCTGCAAATAAAAACTAACCAAATTGCTATTCTAAACACATTTGTTGTCATAAATTCCTTTACTGTTTATAAATTTCGTCTTCTTTTATTTCCCTTAATTCCCCGGAATAAAATAAACCACAAGCTTCATTCCCAGGGGTAGTCACTTTTCAGTTTGCCTAACCACACAAGCAATTGTCTAATGGAATTATTCTAATTAAAATCCAAGTTTTCAGAAATAAATTCCTTGCGAAATAAACTCTTTGTGATCTTTTTCAATTGTTGGGGTGTAACAACTTATAGTTTGTGGGTAACATAATTTTGTTTTTCTACATTGCAACCTTAAAACCTCGCTTACTATTTTATTGACCTATCGTTAACTTACAAACAGTCTCAGTAACTTTTACTATAACCGCGGTAAAGTTTACAATAAGCCTGGTAACTTTCACTATAGCCATTGTATGATTTAAAACATGCGCAGTATTTTATTGATAAAGCCATCGTAATCTTAGAAACTGGAACCGTAATTTTAACTATAGCGACCGTAAATTTTAGAACAAGCGCGATAAATTTTACTATAGCAATGGTAAATTTTAAAACAAGCGTGGTAACTTATAATATAGTCACGGTAAAAGTTTAAAACAGGCGCAGTAATTTATGAAATAGCCACGGTAAACTTAGCAACAGGCACCGTAACTTTTACTACAAACACCGTAACTTTAAATACAGCCACGGTTAAAGTTTAAAACAAACACAGTAATTTTACATATAGTTACAGTAAACATACAAACAGCCGTGGTAAAATTTATAACAGCGGCGGTAACTTTTACTATAGTCTCCGTAAACTTAACAACAGGCATCGTAAATTACAAGTATGGTCACCGGAAATATAAGTATAACTATAAAAAAGACCGTCGGGGATCCCTCCCGGACAGTCTATCACTAACTACTATCTACTACTAAATTTACACCTATAATACCCTACTTTCTTTTTCAGTCTTAAGTAGACTTAAACTTTTAAACCACTCATCGCTGAATAAATACATGAAAGTATCCTGTTTACGATCATTCAGGGAAGAAGATTTCTATGCTTTTCAACCGTTTTAATTACCTCCTGTAGCTTCCTCAATAATTGAACCCACCCCGGCTTTAGGCCGATAATGACGGTCAAATAGCAATGGATAATCAGTCCGCCCCGGGATAGGCCAGTTGTTAAGCCAGGAATCTCCGTCTGATGCACCCCACAAGGTAACTCTTCGGATGATGTCCTTATGCTTTAAAAACAGCTTGAAGAAATCGTTCATTCTTTGATTCCACACCTGTGACACGCTGTCAGGTAAAGCGTTTACATAAGGGTTTAATTCCTGTTTGTATTGAAAGTTGGCTGATACGTCAGCGCCAACATTACGTCTGGGTCGGGGAAGAATTGACATGTCCAGCTCAGTAATCTGTACTTTAACTCCTGCATTCGCAAATGCCAGCATGCTTTTTTCAAATTCGTCCACTGCAGGAAAATTCAGCAATAAGTGGCCCTGCATACCCACCGCATCAATCCGAATTCCCATATTTTTTAGTTTCTTAATAAGGGCGACCACTGCGTCGCGTTTTCCAGGCATTGCCATATTGTAATCATTATAATACAACTCTGCATTTGGATCAGCCTCATGAGCATACTGAAAAGCAAGAGGAATGAAATCCTCGCCCAGAATCTCGTAAAATTTGCTTTTGCGATAAGCACCGTTGTCTTCTATTGCTTCATTAACCACATCCCACCCTTTTACGCGACTTTTGTAACGGCCAACAATTGTATAAATATGCTTCTTCATCCGGTCCTTCAGCACCTCGGCAGAAACATTGTTACCATTCTCATCCACACAAAACCAGCGAGCAAGCTGACCATGCCAAATTAAAGTGTGTCCGGTGACAAATAAATTATTCTTTTCTCCAAATTCGACGAACTGATCAGCCAATGCAAAATCATATTCATCCTCTTTGGGGTGAATGATTGCACTCTTCATACAATTCTCGGGGACTATAGCATTGAATTGTTCCTTAATTAAACGGACAGATTCTGAGTCCCTTTCAGTAATTTGATTTGCATTTAATGCAGTACCGATGAAAAACTTATCTTTCAGGGCTTGCTTAAGGGTAAGCTGAGCCGAACAATGCAACTGTGTCAAAACAAAAATGACAACCATCAATTTCATAAATCTTACTATCATAATCAATTTCAATTAGAACAAAATATTATTAAAATTACAAAAGTATGCAGAGACCTTAATTACCGGGGGGGTATAAAAACTAACTTCAGAAACCATTACCGTTTAAAAAAGACAGATTATATGACCCCTCAATTTCTCCATAATTATTGAACTTCCAACAATGAAATTATTCTTACAAAAATCCAATTATTCAGAATTGAAGTTCAATGCGAAATAAACTCTTCGTTGCGTTTTTCAATTGTAGGAATGTAACAACTTATTGTTTGTGGGTAACATAATTCTGACAAATTATAAAAACCGTCGGGGATCACTCCCGGACGGTCAATATACTACTACTAACTACTCTTAATTTGCTCTAGTTTTCACTTATCTCAGGCCACTGATTTCATAACCCAAATAGCTAATCAAAATTATTTACAAAATAAACTAACTGCTTATTACTAAGTAACAAAAAAAAGTTTCAGCGTAACAGACCCGATTTATTCGACATTGAGTAATAAACCTATGATTTTGGAAAAATATAAAAAATCTGTTTCTTACACTGGTACTTCTTTTGATCTGAAATATCTGGTCAGCTTCGGTTTAATGGGCAATTTTTAGCGCATCATATACTTGAAAACTTCCCCACTCTCCGTTCTTTGTATAACCTAATACGAAGAGTGAATAATTTCCACAGTTTTGTGGTAATTTCATCTTAATATCTACTGAATCAGACAAAGAACCTATTCTATTAAAGAAAATACTTGAACTGTAATCAGGTATTCTGGAATCTTGTGATTGGCAATTATCTTTTGCAGTGATTACAGGGTTAAACAAGACTCTTGTTGAATTTCTATCGATATCAACCAAGTCAAAAGATTTTGAATTTGAAGTTATATCAATTACACCATCAAAAACCTCAGTTCCAAAAAAGAATTTGTCGGATAATATCCGTATTGATTCCAACTTCTCCGAAGAAATAACAGTAAGATTGCCAAAATCTCTTATTTGTATTCCATCAAAAATAATCATGGGATTATCTCCGATAATCTCGTTTTTTTCTTTAGCTAACACCTTGATAAATGATTTCTTTTTTCTTTTCACGATTGTAGCTCTATTTACAATTTCCAGAATAAACTCTTCAAGGTTAGGTAAATTTACATACTTTTTGAACTTATATTCTGAGTTTGGATACCCATAAAATCTTAACTTGGAGCGCAATGGCTTTTTAATGTCTTTGCGGAGTTCAGAATAAGCATCGTTTACCTGTAGATTAAGCATTCTCGATTCTATCATCTGTCTCAGGGAGGAGTCCGGGAAATACTTCTCTTTGCTCACGCTTAAAAAATCAGGATAAAATTCATCATCAAGCCTAATTGAGTAGCTACTGATTGAGTCTTCTACGGATATGATTAAATTATTTCCCTGGTAATCAAACGGTAAATTTGCGGTAAATTTTCCAAAGCCATCCGTTTTACTACGGTTTATCCAACATATGGAATCGACAAAAGCAAGGTAAATGCTTTTATTAATTGCTAAGGATTGATCACTTACTTGCCGAACACTTCCCGTAACAATATCGTTCTTTATTTCAGGCAAGTAATCAATTTTCTCCAGCCTGGCATTTATCGTTTTGGCAGGTTGGAACTTCAAAATATAGTCGTTGATATTTTTAGTATTACTGGAAATGTAGTGGAGTTCATCGGCAGTAATAGTATCAGTTAACAAGGCAACTGAAGATGAAAACAACGATGATTCTATGAGTTCCTGTATTGGCGGTGAAGTTTCTGATGTGCCTAAGTTTAGGGCAACCAGATATTGTATGGAATCGTTAATGTCAGAACTTATACTCAATGTCACCGAATCTCCTTGAAAAGCACTCGGTTTATCAAGTTTTGCAGTAAATTTTAACTTAACGTCTGGTTTTATATAAATTAATCGCTCAGAAACTACCTCATGCAAGCTGTTTTTTAATATAATTCTGTTTATTCCTTGAGGAAGAGCAATTTTAAAAGATGTTTCAGGCTGGGTTATGGTATTGGTGCATCCATATAAAATGCCGTTGTTTTCGACAAAAGCAGTAAGTGGAAATCTATCAAAGTTCTTCGTAATTACTTTTAAATAGGCATCGCAGTTATTTAAACTGTCGAGTTTACAAATTACGCCTGATTGGGCAATGTTTTTTAGCTCAACAACAGCTTTCTCTTTGTTAACTGAAACTGCTTCAATTCTGTAGTTAGAATTCAATGTTGGGGTAAAATTAAATATGCCAAACCCGTTTTGGGTATTTACTTCACCAACAATTGAATCGTTTTTATACAATCTGGCAAGAACTCTATCATTTGTATTTGAAGTATGAAAAGCTAACTTATTTTGAATACCATACAATATATTACCACCCTCAGCTGAAATATTCAATCTCATTTCAGTGGAGGTGTTATCTGCACTATTCAAATATTTAATTTTATAAAACGGATTTACAATTCTTATTCTCTTTGTAAAAAAAGTACCTGGACCAAAGTTTTTCATGTAATTGGTATAGGCTCTTACATAATAATAGCCCGTTTCAAGTTGTCGTGGTATGTTTAAATAATATATTCCCTCACCACGTTTTAGCAAGAATTTCTTTGCATTGATGACATTATTATCCTGGTTAAATAATTCTACGTAAAGAACAGAGCTAAATTCGATGGGCATTTGCAGTGCAGCGTCAAAGGTTAGTGCAAAAAAATTAACAGATTCACCTGCAAGGTGAAAATCCTGATCTAACGTTAATAAAACCCTTTCCTGTATTTTAAAATCTTCCGCTTGTGTTAATAATTTCAATTCTGTTTTTGACTGGCTATATACAGTAACCCTTATGATAAGAAACAATGCGATGAAAAAATGCTTTCTAATTAAATCCATAACCAAAAAATTAATTGCTATTCTTTTCAATCCAAAAATCAGGAACTTTATTTGTCCCATTAAGTGTGCAATTGAAACAATAGGGTTTGGCCATGTACACAATTACTACGGAGTCTTTAACAGTACACGGGCCCGGGCCCAGGTACGTACATGAATTATTTCTATCAATTACTGCATAACCAAGACGCATTAGCGAATCAACTTTTGGATCCTGGCTGATATCGTTTCGTAGCGTCCATGGCACTATTGTACTTTCCGTATTGCAACCATCAAATCCATCCGTTGGATTAAAATCTTCAGGCAAATCCTCTCTATCGATAAATATTCTTTTTTCCGAACCTCCTGCAACTAAAAAATAGCCCAATACCGGAACATCTGTATGGGTTAGGTTTTTCATATTTCCAATAAGGGAATAGGGTATAGGATCAAATAATGTTCCCTGGTCCTGATTAAGGGTATTTAAATCTTTAAAGAACGTGTAAGCTTGTTCACTGAGTATAAATTG
>DATBXH010000420.1:0-3179 GCA_036514375.1 Bacteroidales bacterium
TATGCCGGGCGGAGGTTTTACGGGGGCAGGCAATACCAATCCCATAGATAAAAGTTTTTGTTCAACCTTCATATTGAAGTCTTTTATTAGGACATTGTTTTGGAGGAAATTAACAAGTGCTAATAATGACAAAAATTTATTTAGTTTGTTCAAAATCATTGCCATAAACGGGATACGATGACTGGCAAAGAGGACGACCTTTAACCTGACCGATTCGCTATTTTACGGCGACTAATAAAAAGATGGGATAGTCCTTGCCCGAATCGCGTTTCATCACGAAACAGTTTTTATATTCAGCGGTCTTAAAACCAAATGATATCAATTTTTTGATCATATCCTCCGGGTCAAAACCATGATGTACCTCAACCTCCAAACCATGAAACGAACCATCTTCGGTAAACAGGTCGGCAATGGCCAAGTATCCGCCGGGGTTTAACAACGAATAGAATTTTTTTAGCATGGCATCCACATCATTCACATGATGCATCACCATTTGGTTGTAAATGATGCCAAACTTCCCATTATAGCCGGTATGCTCCAGATCAATCCAAAGCGGTTTAATATGGTTTGCATGATAGAATTCAACCTTTTCTTTACATACCTTGATCATTTCGCCTGAACTGTCCATGAGGGTGATTTCCGAAAACCTGTCTTTCAGGAAAAAGCTTAAAATACCTGTTCCTGCTCCATATTCCAGGGCCTTCATCTCACGTTTCAGCGGGATCATCTTCTCCAGTGCTCCCGCAATGGCTATGGAGCGTTCCATATGAACCTTATCTTTGTCCCACTCGCGGGCACGATCGTCAAAACTGCTCATTTATTTTATAGTTATTTCGTTTCCTGTACAATTATAAAAAACCTTAGCATCACATTCGCCCATCAAAGAAGCAAACTTATCGACACCTGTACAATGACAAACTCCCATAAGTTTTGGTTGCAATTTGTGCAAATAATTTACAATATGTACATACTGCTCAGCACTGCAATCTTTCATGTGAAAACCGCCAATGATCAGATTTACCGGCAGGCCGAAATGCTGTACGGCAGTCTCACAAATATTGGTAATGCCACGATGCGAGCACGCCGTTAGGATATTGATATGATCACTTTTCTTAATCACCACGAACAACTCATCCTCAAATTCATCCGGGAAAAACGAATCGCCCTCTTTCTTGTATAACCGGGTAAAATTGGTATCAATGTCATGATGAAGAGGAATAGCCGGTATAACAAATAAATCCGGAATTATTTCCGTAACTGAGTTGATAAATTCAAATCTCCCTGAAACAGCTTCTTCCACAAATTCAGTACCTATAAAACGTGTCTTGCCGTTATATTTTGGAGTAAAGATTCCCTGTTTGGCAAATACCTTCGCTTTCGCGTTCATTTCAAGAAACGGGTACAACCCACCGGTATGGTCGAAATGACCATGCGAAATAATCAGATAATCAATATCCCTTATATCTATTCCCAGCTTCCGGGCATTTTGGATAAAAAGTCCGCTTTGCCCGGTATCGAAAAGGATTTTTTGATCCCCCGTATCAATATATAGTGAGAGCCCATGCTCAGCCGCCAGTCCTGAACTTTCCGCTAAATTTTCGATGAGGGTAACGATCTTCATTAGTTATTTTTTCTGAATTAACTGCAGGGAGCAGGCCTCATCACGAAAGGCTGCATAGGTGAAATTACAGATATACACTAAACAAACTTCCCAAAAGAACCAGTAAAACAATAAAGGTGATTACCATATAAATCCAGTCCTTCTCAAATACAAAGCCAATCAACGAAAACAGGACCCGTGCCACGGGTGTGGCAATCAACAGTAAAAGCCCGAGCTGAATCACGGCTCTGCCTCTTAAACTCAGCGCACCTATTAAAATAGAATGCACCTGCCGCAACTGTTGCGGTTCGCCTTTAAAAGAGGTGTAATCCATTATTTCCCCGGGATGCTGAAAAAAGAATAAGATGGCTCCAAGCACTACAATCAAAGCCGACGTCACCACTCCTACCCGTAACAGCGTTCCCATCACCGTACTCATTTGTTCATCGTTCCATGGTTTTGTGCGGTTAAACATATCAGATATTTTTGGTAATTCCGTTATAAATCATTTCCAATGCCAAAAAACCCACCACAATGGCAAACACGATGCGTATGGATTTCGTTCTGGACTTCAAAAGTAATTTTGCCCCAACGAGCGATCCGATCAACACTCCCACCATCACAGGCATAGATAATACCGGATCGATATATCCCCTGGTGAGGTATACACCGGCACTGGCTGCTGCCGTAACACCAATCATAAAATTACTGGTGGATGTGGAGACTTTAAACGGGATCTTCATGATGGAATCCATGGCAATTACTTTAAGGGCTCCCGATCCGATGCCCAGCAAACCGGATAAAATACCTGCAAGCCCCATCACTGAGAAACCGCCTCCAAGGTTTTGCAATGTATAGTCTTTGGGACCATTGGCAGAAACATAGGTCCCTTTTGCTTTTAATAACCGAACCAGACGACCGGGTTTCTTTCCCGGTAAATCCTCTGTAACCGTATGCTCCGTTCCTTTTTGGAACGAAACATAAGCCGAATACAACAACACCAAACCGAAGACTACAGCAATGGCATGCGTAGGAGCAAACATGGCAATAGCTGCACCGGCAATGGCTCCGAAGGTAGTAGCAATTTCGAGGAACATGCCTATCCGTATATTCAAAAGTCCTTCCTTCATGTAAGCCGATGCTGCACCCGACGAAGTGGCTATCACCGCGATCAGGGAGGTACCGATGGCATACCGGAGATCGACCCCAAAGCCCAATGTCAATAATGGAACGATCACTACTCCTCCTCCCAGACCAGTGAGTGAGCCCAGAAAACCGGCAAATAAAGCGCCGGCAAAAAGTATCACAATGGTTGTTATCACAAGACTACCTTATCATTTTTCCCTGCAACGTTACTATTATTTTTTCAGTTTTCAATGGTTACATTGATGTTCTCCGCCATGATGTTCGTGATGCCCGCAACTTTCACCCGAATCAAAAATATCGCCCTCCAGAAACGCTTCTGTCAACTGACGAACATCTCCCGAACAACCCCGGTATACCGCTATACCATGATGGGTCAATACGTTTACGGCTCCCCCTCCCATGTTTCCGGCAAGCATCACTTTTACATCCTTTT
>DATBXH010000421.1:0-5082 GCA_036514375.1 Bacteroidales bacterium
TTTGCTCCAAACCTTCCTTCGTTTACTCCAAACGGAAGATTGAAGATACCGCGGTGGAGAGCACAAATTTTAAAGAAGGTCAAAAGATCAATGTTTGGTTTACCGACGATGACAACCACCTTCCCATTTTGGTGGAAGCAAAAGTAGTGGTGGGTTCTGTAAAAGGATACCTGGATAGTTATGAGGGGCTTAAGAGTCCACTGACATTGAAGATAACTGCAAAATAAACCGACACTTCAACTTAATCAACAGATTACAAAATCTAAGGCAGCGGGTGTATAAATTCTTTACATAGTATCGCCCTCAACCCCCGGTTACTTTTTGACCTTCAACATAAAAGAAGTTATGGCATATAAGTTGTGTACTAAGTACATTGATGAATTGTTTGGTTATTTCCGGGGTTAGCAGTTGTATTTACTTTTTTAACGCAAGATCAGTAACCATTCATCAAAAGTGCAGTAGTCTATAATAACAGAGCCATTTACCATCATGAATTATTTAAACATTATCCGTAACCAAAACAGAATTATTCTTATTGAAACCATACTTTTTCTGGTGTTTATACTCCATGCACCGTTTGCCTTGTCCCAAAGCACGAATCCTGGCAAAATAGAAGGTTCGGTACTGGAAGGAGAAACCAGTAAAACACTCCCTTATACACGTATTGATCTGCTAAAAAGTCCCGATTCTACTATTGTTAAAACCATACAAACCAATCCGGACGGAAAATATGCTTTCGACGATGTCGCCTATGGGGTTTATCTGATAAAAGTTTCGGGGATGACTTACCTGAATCAAATCATACCGGAGTTCGAAGTCTCACCTTCAAAACCATTTGTAAAATTCGGGGCAACCCATCTCTCTCCCAACAATAAAATGCTGAACGAAGTAAAAGTGTATGGTTATAAAATGACAGGAGAACTGGTTGACAATAAAACCGTTTACTCGGTAAAAGACAAGATGGCTGCTATTGCGCAAACAGGGCTAGACCTGCTCCGACAGGTTCCCGAAGTAGAGGTCGACTATTTGTCGAATGAAGTACGTGTATCTGGTAGTACCAACGTCTTGTATTTAGTAAACGACAGGCGAGTGGACAAGAATTACCTGATGCAGTTAAATCCTTTGCTGGTTGACAAAATTGAAGTTATTACGAATCCGGGGTCAAAATACGACGCCGATGTAGATGCTGTGATCAATATTATACTTAAAAAAAATATGAGCTATGGTTTAAGCGGTCGCCTTAGCTTGGAGATTCCTACCTCGAAGTACTTTTTTTCGTACAACTCTGCCGGCATTGATTATTTTGTAAAAAAAATACGATTGTATGCCTCGTGTAATTACGGACGCGAAGACTGGATCTTAGATATTATCAGGGAACGAACTACTACATTGGATGCCCAGACCGTTAATTTTAGTCAATATGGAAGGGGAACTGATATGGAAAGATATAGTGGCGTTAATTATGGAATAGATTGGTTTATTAATGATAATAACATCCTTAATCTATCAAGCAATATACAACCTAAAACACCTTCATGGAACGATTTACTCTCTCAAATGAGTTATTACTCAACAGATACCAGCAGAACCCAAACCAATACCCATGCTACCTATAATTATACATATCTTGACTATTCTGCCTTTTACAAACATAAATTCCGGAAGAAGGATGAAGAATTAACATTGGAAGGAAATTACAATGAAAGCCTGAATTATTCGGATGAAAATTATTTTGAACAGGTTTATGATAAAATTAATGTTGATTCGTTAACGAATACTTTTATAAATCAACGTTACCAGATAAGAAAGAACATAAAGAACCAGTTTATGATTAAACCCGATTTTACTTACCCGGTCTCTAATACTTTAAAACTATCACTGGGGGCACAATACTATTTTATTTGGCAAAAAAATTTGTACAAAGAGCAGGTATCAGCCTTCTTTGATAAAATAGAATACCAGGAAAACCGGATAAACGCTTACACTAACCTCAGCTGGAACCTCAATAAGATAAGTTTTCAGGCCGGAATACGTTATGAAATGTCTGATATTAATATCGAACATAATGGATCCATTTTAAAAAATTATCATTGCTTTCTTCCCTTTTTATCGGGTCAATATAAACTTAACGAAAAAAACACATTGCGGTTAAATTTCCGCCGCTCCATTCAGCGACCCGGAATGTACCAGCTAAGCCCCATTAATTATAAAAACGATTCGTATGCTGTTACCATAGGCAACCCCAGGTTAAACCCTGCATATGTAAATAAGTTTGAATTTACGCACCGTATTCAGATTACAGGTCCGATGTTTGTTGGATATAAACCTTATATTAATTTCGTGACTGATGGAATTCAACTGATTAATACTGGTTCGGATACCATAAAAAAATATTATGACAATGTAAGCAACGAACTTGAATACGGTATTAATTTGAATGCCACGGTTTTTCCAATAAAATGGTTTGAAATCAGCCCTTCATTCACCATTTATGAGCGGAACTTACAAGCCATGCCGGAGTACAATATTCCCGAACAGTTCAATAAATCGTGGCGAGTCAGTATATCTTCAAAAATAACTCTACCGAAGGACTGGTCTTTGTTCTGCAATTTCAATTACAATGCTCCCATTATAAACCATCAAAATACGTTCGAAAGGTCCTATAATTTTACGGCAGGTTTTAATAAATTGGTTACAAAGCAATTTAACTTAACGGTTATGGTTTTCAACCCTTTTACCGATCGGTTTATTTTCAACAAATCGGTTACTAAAACCGAAAGCCTTCAAATTAATTCAGTTTCTTCGATTTATTACCGGTACATTATTAATATTCGCTTAAAATATAATTTTAATCTTGGTAAAGAAGGAAAAAAACTGGATCGGCAAAGCGAAAGCGAAACCGGCCGCGGGGGACTTATGTAGATTGCATGGAATTATGGTTTAACGAGATTACGGAAGTTAATATGTTAACAAAGAACTCTCAATAAACCACAATTCTTTTGTTCTCAGATGTTAATTTAACAAATGGGTTGTTCAGGAGCGTTGCTATAAAACCAACTCTAAAAGCAAATAGTCCTGACTTTTGGGCATTGATGGCATAAATTCACCAGCCTTATAGGCCACATATGTAGTCAAACCTTCATTGCGTATATCGTTAAACATTTTTCCAAGAAACATCTCTTTGTCAGTTGATTCCATATCATTGATGTCTAACATCAAAACAATCAATGTAAATATTATCCAGCTTAACAATCTATTTTTTATCTATAGTTACTTTAATATCACGAATCGCTTTGTTTGAGGATATCTTAAAATTGTGGCTTCTCTTTTTTGATGTAATCCCCGCAATATTCCGTTTATATCCCATTTATCAACACGGTGGTATTTATTTCCAGTGTCGTTGGTTGTCATTCAGTTTTCATAACAGTTAGCCTCGTAAATAATGTTGTTCCCGGTTAATTGGTTTTCGCCACATAAGTTATAAAAAGTCAGATCATAAGTCAATTATCTTTCCGTTTTTTCGCAGGACGGGTTTTGTTACTTTCGAAACCCGTTGTTCGACTCCTCCCGGAGTTGTATGATGGTTGGGGCTATTCCTTTATAACATCAATCGAGTCTTGTCCATGCAGCCAACATCATCTGATCAATAAGCCAATGGATAACTATCTTTTTCATTAAATTGGACACATTGTTGCCTGCAGTTTTATTTCTTTTTGCAAATTATGAGTTTAAGTTTCATTGATTCTTGTCCTTCCATAAATTTGATTGGCTCTTCAATGTCAATACATTTAATTAATCCATAATTGATAAATTCATTTTTTACAGAATTATCATCATAAAAGTAAACTCTTAATCCTTTTGAAATCTCATATCTATCTTTGCTCAAATATTTTCCAGTACCATACATATTCAACTTCTTGGTAGCAACCACAAAAATCATCAATCCTTTCTGATTCAGTTGATCATAACATGATTTTAAGAAATTCCGTCGTTCTCTTTGATTTAATAAATGGATTAGGGCATAACAATAGATACCGTCATATTTTTGATTATCGTATGGCATTGAGGTTACAGAACCATGGTGAATAATACAATCTAATCCATTCCTTCTTGCTAACTCAATCGCTGATTTAGAAATTTCAATTCCAGTGACTTTAAATCCATTATCAAGAAATAATTTAGCATTCCTTCCATAACCGAATCCGGGAATCAAGATATTATTAATCGTATAGCTTTTAAATAAATCCATTGCTACAATTGCGGAATCGGCTGGCTCAAATTTCCACATCGCTCCTTCAATTGTAAATCTTGATTCCCAATATTCTATCATAACTTATTTTATGAAACGAGTATTTTTAAAATTACCGCCTAACATTTGTATACCCTCCTTCCCATCTCTCCACATCCCAATTTCCGTTATCTTTTCTTCGTTTTTCCATTCCTTTCCTCATAACCCTTAGCGATGCATGTCATGTTATTCGTTGTCAATAGGTTTTTGCCACCTTATTTCCTTAAGCCAACCTTAGTAGAAAGGTAAGTGGCATCATGCGCTGACCTTATTTACGTAATATTAATAAGGTAATAAGGTGGACATATGACATTCACTTTGGCTACTAAGGTAAGAAAAACAGAATAAGGTTAAAAAGCCTTCCATGTTATCAATTATTTATATAACCCGCGCTTGACAACCTACAAACCAAACCATTACTTATATGCCGTATTGACACCAGATTACTTTTTTTCAAATTTCTTTAGATAATTCATTAATCCTGAATATTCAGAAGTATGGTATCTTTCAATACTTAAATATTCCAATATAGCCCCCTGCTAAATTTAAATTTCGGAGCCGCTTGGCGAACGTCTCTGACTTCACCGCATTAAACAGCGATCAGATCGCACCTGGTTCCTCTTAAAAGTAAGCCTTCCATATCAAATCCATCTTTATAGTATCCAGGTTTGAGCCAATCTCGACCATTTTCCTGACATCAGGAAAATGGTTTTCTACTAATTCTCCTGCATTACTACATGCATCTTTAGCTTTTTGAATTACTTTCTCAAAGTTCTCCCATTTGCTGTACCCTA
>DATBXH010000422.1:0-4921 GCA_036514375.1 Bacteroidales bacterium
TCCTGTCATGAGTAATGGCGCCAACCTGGCGTTTTCCAGAAATGTTTATTCTGATATTGAACCTGTGTATCAGCAAAACGAAATTCCTTCGGGCGACGATGTTTTTGCCTTGCTCAAATTGAAAAAGACATATCCCGGCAAAATCTGTTACCTTAAATCTCCGGAAGCTGCTGTATCCACTTGCCTCTCAAAAAATATAACCTCATTCTTTAAGCAACGGGGAAGATGGACATCAAAAGCCCGTTATTACAAAGATACAGATGTTATTTTTACAGCACTGTGTGTTCTCTCTGTTAATATTTTACTGGTGTACACACTTGGGTTCGGAATATTTCTTCATGATTTCACATATTTCATTGTTCTAATGGTTATTAAATCACTGATCGATTTTCCTTTTCTTTACAGAGTTACTAGTTTTTTTAATCAAACCCGGCTGATGCTATGGTTTCCCCTGGTACAGAGTGTTTATTTTCTTTATGTTTGCATAACGATTTTTATTGCCGCTTTTCTACCAAATAGTTGGAAAAACCGTAAGATTTAATCAATGATTAATTCCCTTTTTTGGAATAGATTTAAACACAATAAGCTGTCACTGGTTGGGCTTGGGTTTATTGCGTTATCAACTCTTATAGGACTGTTAGGCTATTTACTCACCCCGGATTCAACACCCTTTGCTAATGACCAGATTCTATCCATAGCGGCAAAACCTCCGATGTTTAAGGTAAAAATGGCACTTATACGTAAGAATCAATCATTTGAAAAACAATCAATGATTCGTACAACTCTATTCGGAAAAGAAACTCCTTTCTTAAGTGTTCCTATTGATTCATTCAGGTTCGAAGGTAATTATCTTATTCTGAATGAATATTCCTCCGGCACGGACGATGAACCGTTTCAATCGAAATATCACTTGGCTGATGTGGTTTACCCGGTCAAAGATGTCGATTCTATCATAGCAGACGCAAATTGGACTTATCACTTTCGTGACATTAACGGCCAAAAGGTTTATGCACGAAGATCCGATTTAATTAAAAAGATTCTGAAAAATCAGATAATTACCAAAACCTATTGTCTCGGAACAGATCGTTTCGGACGCGATATGTTTAGTCGATTATTAATTGGTACAAGAGTTTCGTTATCGGTCGGGTTTATATCAGTATTTATTTCTCTGCTGATTGGAATTTCATTAGGAGTTTCAGCAGGCTATTTCAGAGGGAAAACAGATACCATAATTACTTGGTTGGTAAATGTAGTATGGTCGGTACCAACGTTGCTTATGGTTTTATCAATTACACTAGTACTTGGAAAAGGATTCTGGCAGGTATTTGTGGCGGTAGGGTTAACCATGTGGGTTGAAGTTGCCCGTGTGGTGAGAGGACAAGTGCTCAGCTTTCGCGAGAAGGATTTTATTGAGGCCGCCAGAGCTCTTGGTTTCAGTAACTTCAGAATCATTTTCAGGCACATTCTCCCCAATATTGTAGGACCCATTGTTATTATCTCAGCCGCAAATTTCGCTTCAGCAATTCTTATGGAAGCAGGACTCAGTTTTCTGGGAATTGGAGTTCAGCCACCGGTTCCTTCCTGGGGAAATATGATCAAAGATCATTACGGGTATATCATTCTTAACCAAAGTTATTTGGCAATCCTACCTGGTCTGGCAATCATGTGTATGGTACTGGCTTTTAACTTTCTGGGAAATGGCCTTAGAGATGGTTTTGACACAAGAATAGATTAATTCCCTAATTCAGAAATAAATTTGATGCGCATTAAACGGACTTCTTCCTCTGAATATTCATCTTCACCCAAAACTTTGAGAGCGTCTTCAACGGACTCAGTTTCTGCATCCTCACGGAAATAATCAAAAACCTCATCCTGATGCTCCTCATCAAGTACTTCGTTTATATAATAATCGAGATTAAGCTTGGTACCGGAGTTAACGATGGCTTCAATTTCTCCAAGCAAATCAGCCATGATAATATTTTTCGAATTACAGATATCATCGAGAGACATTTTGCGGTCAATAGCCTGAATAATATAAACCTTTAATCCGGATTTATTTACAACGGATTTAACCACCATATCCTGTGGACGGATGATTTCCTTCTCCTCTACGTAAGTTTTAATGAGTTCGATAAATTCTTTCCCATACCTCTGAGCCTTCCCTGCCCCTACTCCAACGATATTCTGTAATTCCTCCATGGTAATAGGATATTGGATAGCCATGTCTTCCAACGATGTGTCCTGAAAAATAACGAAAGGAGGAAGATTCTTCTGTTTCGAAATCTTTTTTCGCAAATCCTTCAGGATATTAAAAAGTTCAGTATCAACGGCGCTGGTTTTACCTCCGGCCATGGCAAATTCATCCTCTTCCTCGTCACTAAAAGTATGATCCTCACAAATCATAAAGGAATAAGGCTTCTGCAGGAATTCATGTCCTTTTGGAGTAAGTCTCAATAACCCATAATTCTCTATATCTTTTTGAATAAGATGAGCTACAAGCGCCTGCCTAATTACCGAATTCCAAAATTTATTATCTTTCTCGCTTCCCGAACCGAAAATCTCAAGCTTGTGATGTTTGTACGATTTAATAGCGCTATCCGTATTTCCGGCAAGAATATTTGCAATATGATCTGACTTAAACTTCTCTTTTACAGTCAATATAGCATCAAGGACCTGCTCAACATATTCCTGACCCTCAAATTGTGTCTTAGGATGAAGACAATTGTCGCAAGCCTCACAATTTTCTTCCAAATAATCTTCGCCAAAATAATGCAACAGGATTTTGCGTCTGCACAATGCTGTTTCTGCATATGCAGTAGTTTCTAATAAAAGGTGACGACCAATTTCCTGTTCAGCAACCGGCTTGCCCTGCATGAACTTTTCAAGCTTCTGAATATCCTTGTAACTGTAGAAGGCAATGCATTTCCCTTCACCACCATCCCTTCCTGAACGGCCTGTTTCCTGGTAATAACCTTCAAGGCTCTTAGGCATATCATAGTGAATCACATACCTGACATCTGGTTTATCAATCCCCATCCCAAATGCAATGGTAGCTACAATCACATCACATTCTTCCATCAAAAATTTATCCTGATTTTCAGCACGTGTGTTGGCGTCCATGCCTGCATGATAGGGAAGAGCCTTAATACCATTAACACGAAGCATTTCTGCCAGTTCCTCCACTTTTTTTCGGCTAAGACAGTAAATTATACCTGATTTCCCTGAATTATTCTTGATGTACTTAATTATTTCCTTGGCAACATTTGTCTTTGGTCGAATTTCGTAATAAAGGTTCGGCCTGTTAAACGATGATTTAAAAACAGTAGCTTCCAGCATTCCCAGGTTTTTCTGGATATCGTGTTGTACTTTCGGTGTTGCCGTGGCAGTGAGGGCAATAATAGGAGCATTACCAATTTCGTTGATTATCGGTCTAATTCGGCGATATTCCGGACGAAAATCATGTCCCCATTCTGAAATACAATGCGCCTCATCAACAGCGTAAAACGAAATAGTAAGCTGCTTCAAAAACTGAATGTTTTCCTCTTTGGTAAGCGATTCTGGCGCCACATAAAGTAATTTGGTGCGTCTGTCAAGAATATCTTCCTTAACCTTGGTAATCTGAGCTTTGGTAAGTGATGAGTTCAGAAAATGAGCAACGCCATCATCAACACTAAAACTACGCATTGCATCCACCTGGTTTTTCATAAGGGCAATCAATGGAGATATAATGATAGATGTACCATCCATCATCAAAGCAGGCAACTGATAACATAGTGATTTACCACCTCCGGTAGGCATAAGCACAAAAGTATCTCTACCGTCCAAAACATTTTTGATGATTTCTTCCTGATTATCCTTAAAGGTGGTAAAGCCAAAATATTTTTTGAGATGATCGCCCAGCGAAATATCAACCCCAGATCCCATTTCTCTCCTTCTTATTGATTAATAAGGTTTTAAACCCATCAAGGGCAAAAAAATCAAGCGCAAATATAATTAATTCAATTTTTCAGGCACATTACATTTTACAATTTATCCTTTCCCAAAATTTCGATCAAAAAATAAATACATTTGTACCTAAATTTAAAAATTTTTTTTCGCAAACACTAATACGAATTAAATTTCAATAAAGTTCTAATATTGTTAGATAAAGTTTTATTGTATCAATGTTTTGCTTCATCGTGTTCAAATCTATAACCAAAATTGATAATAATTTGTTTTGACGTTTTTTATGGCGAAAAGTTCTAAAGGAGAAATGTCGTTTTTGGAGCACCTCGAAGAATTGAGATGGCACATCATCCGCTCGGTTCTTGCAATAGTTTTTTTTGCGGTACTGGCATATATTTTCAGCAGATACATTTTTGATTATGTACTTATTGCACCTCAGAATCCGGAATTCCCAACCAATTACATCCTTTGCAAACTGGCAGCATTGACAAACGCTCCCAATTTATGCATCAATACAAAACCGCTGAAACTGATCAGTACCACTTTATTTGGCCAATTTTCAACCGACATGAGTGTCTCGGCAATTTCAGGGTTTATTTTGGCATCACCATTTGTTTTCTGGGAATTTTGGAAATTTATTGCACCAGCTCTGCACGAAAATGAAAGAGGTCACGCTCGTGGAGCTGTAATTGCTATATCAGGACTATTCCTGGTTGGTGTATTATTTGGTTATTTCGTGATTGTTCCCTTTACGATACACTTCCTTGGAACGTATTCGGTAAGTCATCAGGTCGAAAATTTAATAAGTATAAATTCTTATTTTTCAACCGTTGCTTCAAGTGCACTTGCAAGTGGCCTGATTTTTGAGCTTCCTGTTTTGTCCTATTTTCTGACAAAAATTGGACTGCTTACGCCCAAATTTCTTCGTAAGTACAGGCGACACGCCATTATAGTAATTCTGATTGTGGCTGCGGGG
>DATBXH010000423.1:0-2368 GCA_036514375.1 Bacteroidales bacterium
CTATCATTATTGAAAGTTTCAGCCAAAAAGAAGCCGGTGTAAAAGATAAAACCCTGGATCATGCTCAAAGCTTGCTCGATCAGGCATTTATTCTTCGCCCCGATTCTTCGGAATGTATGGTCATGCAGGGCTTTCTTTATATTGCCAAACTCCAGGTCGATCCTATGGGACGAGGTGCTGAATATTCAATGAAGGCCCATGAAGCTTTTGATCAGGCAATCAGGATTAACCCTGAAAACCCCCGTGGTTATTATTTAAAAGGAACAACTGTTTTAAATACCCCAGATTTCTTTGGAGGTGGAAAAAAACCGGCTAAACCCATTTTAACAGAAGCGATGACAAAGTACGAAACTTTTAAACCTACTACACCATTTGCACCCGACTGGGGAAAAGAAGATTGCCAGAAACAGCTTGCAGCTTGCCAGTAATTATAAATCGTCATAAGATTATACTTAATAGCAAGACCCTCAGGGTTTTGAAAACCATGAGGGTCTGTTATCCAGGAGCGTTTGAAAAAACATCCGACTACCTCAAACCCTTTCCCCTTTCTTTCAAAAATAAAATTTATTCTACTTTTGATCATAAGATTATCAAGCATGCAAATCACCCGTAAATTTCTGATTAAACATTTGCTCGTACCAGTGGTTGCAGGAGCAGTTTTTGGTTTATTCCTGACATTGATATTCAATTGGTCTTCTCTGTCTTCCTGGGAATCTGTATATAAACAATCTATTTATTCGATTATTCTTACTTTCCTCTTTTGGAAAGGAAATGAGTTCATTATTAGATATTATAACAATAAGTACTCATGGATTAAAGATTATAAAAAAATAATCACCCGTCACATCGTCTTTTCATCGATATATACATTGTCAGTTATTTTTCTTTTCTATTTCTATATCTGGTTTTTTGTAATGCATAAAAAAACACTCCATGGCTTTTACTCAAATTTTAACGAAGGTTTTTTTATTTGCCTATGCATTACAGCTATAGCCATGCTGCTTTCGTACAGTTATTATTTTTTCAGATACTGGAAAAAAGCTGTATTAAACGAAGAACAGTTAAAACGCGAAAGTCTTACGCTGCAATATGAATCGCTTAAAAACCAGGTAAATCCGCACTTTCTTTTCAACAGTTTAAATATTCTCACCTCCTTAATTGAAAGGGATACAAACGCTTCAATTACGTATGTAAAGCAATTATCGGATGTTTTCCGTTATGTGCTCGACCAAAATGTAAGGGAACTGGTTCCCATAGAAACGGAGCTGAAATTCATAGATTCATATAACTTTCTGCAGCACATTAGATTCAACGACAACTTTAGAATTGACGTTCATGTGAATGAGAAGAATTTCCTCATTGTTCCGCTGGCCTTACAAATTTTAATTGAAAATGCTGTGAAGCACAATGAAATATCTACCGAAAATCCGTTGCACGTTTCTATTTCCGACGACGATAATTATCTGTATATTAGCAATAATAAACAGCCCAGGAGCAACCTCCCGGATTCGAACCAAATTGGTCTTAAAACACTCAATTTTCAATACGAATTCCTTTCAGGCAAAAAGATTGAAGTGCAAAATGAGGAACATCAATTCCTGGTTAAGTTACCCAAAATAAAAATGTAACTCATGAGAATATTGGTCATTGAAGATGAAAAACTTGCAGCGGAAAGACTTATCGGGCTGATTACAGATATTGAGTCAGCAGCGCAGGTTCTTAAAGCTATCGAAAGCATTAAGTCTGCAGTAAAATGGCTAAGCGCCAATCCTCATCCTGACCTGATTTTTATGGATATTCAGCTTGCCGATGGTTTGTCGTTCGAAATCTTCGATAAAGTTAATGTAGATACACCTGTTATATTTACCACTGCTTACAACGAATATGCTTTGCGTGCATTTAAAGTCAACAGTATCGATTATCTTTTAAAACCTATTGACAAGGAAGAACTTCGTGCATCTATTAACAAATATCTCAAATTGAACAAAGGTATTTCCCAAAATGTGGCGTTTCATCCCCAACTTTTGAAACAGGTGATGGATGTTATCCAAAATCAATATAAATCAAGATTTATAGTACGCATCGGGGAGCATATCAAGGCTGTTGCCGTTGAGGATATCGCTTATTTTTACAGTAGCGAAAAATCGTCTTTTATCCGGTCTGTCTCCGGACGCGATTATGCTGTCGATTTTTCACTTGATCAATTGGAATCGGAACTTGATCCGCGTAAATTTTTCCGTGTAAACCGCCAGTTTATTGTCGGCTTATTACAAATTAAAGATATTGTGGCATACAGTGGCAGCCGACTGAAATTGAACGTAGTAGGCGGAGATAACAATGAAATATTGGTGAGCAGGGAAAAAGTAAG
>DATBXH010000424.1:0-3354 GCA_036514375.1 Bacteroidales bacterium
TCAGGAGAAATTAAAATCGGCAAATCACATTATTAATGGATTTCCGGATATAACAGCTAAGGCTATATTAAATGAATTAAGAAGATAAACTACGAAATATGAAACGTTTCTGGGGATTTGTAATCAAGGAGTTTTACCACATTTTTCGTGATAAGCGTACGATGCTTGTTTTATTTGGCATGCCTATTGCTCAAATGTTACTCTTCGGTTTTGTTATCACCAATGAAATCAAGGATATCAAAATAGCCATCCTTGATTATTCCAAAGACAATGTAACTCGCGATCTTAGTCTCAAGATCTTGTCGTCAGGTTATTTTAAGCTTGACGATTATCTGACTAGCTCAAACCAGATAGAAGCAGCATTTCGCAAAGGAGATGTGAAGGAGGTTATTGTCTTTGAACAAGGATTTGCAGAGAAACTGACCAAACAGGGTGTTGCTCATATTCAAGTTTTGGCAGATGCCAGCGACGCGAATACTGCCAATCTTATTTCGAATTACACTTCAGCTATTGTGATGGATTATATTAAGAAGTTGAATGTTAACGTTTCTACACCAATGCAGATTGTTCCGGAGGTTCGGATGATGTTTAATGAACAGTTGAAAGGTGTATATATGTTTGTCCCTGGCATCATGGCTATGATTCTGATGTTGATATCGGCTCTCCTGACTTCAATTTCCATTGTTCGCGAAAAGGAGCTTGGAACCATGGAGGTGCTGTTGGTTTCGCCTTTACGACCTATTCAGATCATAATTGGGAAAGTCACTCCTTATATTTTGCTTTCTTTGATAAATGCTGTCACTATTATTGTCCTAGGTAACATGGTGTTTGGAATGCCTGTACAAGGAAGTACAATACTTTTGCTGGCTGAAACCGTATTATTTATTATTATGGCTCTTTCATTGGGCATACTTATTTCTACGGCTACAAACAGCCAACAAACAGCCATGTTTATGTCCATGTTGGCGCTAATGTTGCCTACCATCATCTTATCCGGATTTATCTTTCCCATTGCTAATATGCCATGGATCTTGCAAGCCATATGTCAGATAATCCCTCCACGTTGGTTTATCGTTATCATCAAAAATATCATGCTGAAGGGCACCGGTTTTTATTATGTCTGGTTCGAAACATTAATTCTTGCTTTAATGACTGTGCTTTTTATTTTTCTGAGCTACAAGAAATTTAAAATTCGTCTTGAATGAATCTGCTTATTACTGGGCGAAGAACTTTGAATCTTAAATTTTAAACTTTATACCTTTCAAATGCGCACTATTCTTTATATTCTTCAAAAGGAATTTACACAGATAAGGCGAAATAAAACAATGCTGCCTGTTATTTTCATCGTTCCTCTGATCCAGCTGATTATTCTTGTTAATGCAGCCACATTGGAAATGAAGCATATTAATATGTATGTTGTTGACAAGGATTTATCGTCAACCTCGAGGCAAATGGTTAATAAATTTAAGGCATCACCGTTTTTTGTTATCAAAAAGAGTTCATTTCAGCTTGAGGATGCAATAAGTGACCTTAAAAAAGACCGGGTAGATGTGATCCTGAACATTCCTTCGAACTTTGAACATGACTTGGTGCGCGATAATAAAGCAAAGGTTCAGATAATCATTAATTCCATCAATGGAACAGCAGGGGGGATTGAAAATGCTTATATCATAAACATTCTCAGTGGCTTTAATAAATCAGTGGTGGCAGATTGGGTAGGTTTGTCATCAAAAGGATTGGTTAATACCCCGTCAATTGCTATAACTTCCTCATTTTGGTACAACCCTGAATTGAATTATAAAACGTTTATGGTACCGGCTGTTTTAGTCATTTTAGTTACGCTTATTGGGATGTTTCTTTCGGCGTTAAATTTAGTCCGAGAAAAGGAATTGGGGACTATCGAACAAATTAATGTGACGCCAATTCGAAAATATCAATTTATTGCAGGAAAACTTATTCCTTTTTGGATAATTGCCCTTTTTGAACTTGGTTTTGGTCTTACTATAGGGAAATTGTTGTTTGATATCCCGATTGTCGGAAGTATTCCTCTTTTATTTGGTGTTGCAGCTATTTATCTTCTGGCAGTACTTGGAATTGGACTTTTTATTTCGACAGTAACCGATACACAGCAGCAGACCATGTTTGTATCGTTTTTTTTTATGATAGTTTTTATTATGATGAGTGGAACATTCACACCTGTTGAAAGTATGCCGGATTGGGCGCAAATACTAAATCATATTAATCCGGTATTTTATTTTATGAGAGTGATTCGGATGATTCTGCTAAAGGGATCGGGATTAAAGGATATTGTAAATGAGGTGATGGCACTTTCTATTTATGCATGGGTTATACTCTCTCTTGCAGTCTGGAAGTATAGAAAAGTTGCCTAACTTTGCACTTCAAAATGTCATTACATGGAAAAAATAAGTATAATCGGATTTATGGCTGCATCGTTAACGACTGCTGCTTTTATCCCACAGGCAGTTAAAACATTAAGGACCAGGCAAACTACCGGTATTTCCCTTTGGATGTATATCATTTTGTCTTTAGGGATTTTGCTTTGGTTGATGTATGGTGTTTTTAGCAATGATTGGCCAATTATCCTGGCAAATGGAATTACGATTTTGTTGGTTATACCTATTTTACTGATTAAAATAATCCACAAATAGAAAAGAGATTCTTTAAAATATTCTTGACTTTTTTATTTTTTTTTCCTAATTTAAATATAATACGAATCTCTTTTTGCTCCATTTTTTTTAAAAGAATCCAGACTCATTAAAAAATCCAATTTAAAATAAAAGTAAGCTATTATATGAAAGGCTATTAATCTAACATGTTTAAATAAGACAAATACAAAAGATTAAAGGTACTATTTTTTTTTCTATTTGCAAATGCCTTCTTGTTGACATAAATCACCCATTGCAATAAGCTAAATCATTGAGACTATATACAATCTGCCTTTTATTTACGTTAAATTAGTTTTCGTAAGTAATCAACAATTTATTAACAGAATTGATACTTAAGAGATATCTACCTTTCTAACTAATTAATATTTAGAACTATGAGGACAAATCAGATTAGAGCTGAGGTTTTTAACCTAGAGGGCGAAAAGGTTTACATTTGCAGAGATTTTAATAATATGGACCTCTCCAAGCTGGTTGACAACGTTTATTTGATCAGCTATGTAGATAGTAATGGGAATGTACTATGGAATGAACGTTTTGTCAAAGTAAAGGAAGTAGAATATGCTCATGCTGTTCGTTAAAGTATTATAAATTAAATATATGAGACCTATTTTTAATGTGGTAAGGACATGTTCTCTTACCACATTAAATTTTTATAGGAGTTAAATGT
>DATBXH010000425.1:0-3518 GCA_036514375.1 Bacteroidales bacterium
CGGTAAGATCATCTGCCGGCACATATACAGCCTGAATGGAAGTGATGGCTCCGGTATCGGTGTTGGCAATTCGTTCCTCCAACCGCGACAGTTCAGTTGCCATGGTGGGCTGGTATCCAAGTCGTGATGGCATTTGTCCCATCAATCCGGACATCTCCATGCCGGCCTGTATAAACCGGAAGATGTTATCCATTAGCAACAGTACATCCCGATGCTCACTGTCGCGAAAATATTCTGCCATGGTGAGTGCGGCCTGACCGATGCGGAATCGCGCTCCCGGTGGTTCGTTCATTTGTCCAAATAACATGACCATATTCGGGAGTACTCCGGCTTCTTTCATGTCCCGGTAAAGCTCTTCACCCTCGCGACAGCGTTCCCCGATACCACAAAAAATACTGACTCCTTCGTGGTGGCCTATCATGTTATGAATCATCTCGGTAAGCAAAACAGTTTTACCCACACCGGCACCGCCAAAGAGCCCTGCTTTACCTCCCCGTTCCAGTGGTACCAGCACATCGATGAGCTTAATACCTGTTTCAAAAACTTCGGATTTGGTGGAACGACGTCCAAGCGGAGGGGGATCCTGATGGATGGAATTCCATTGAATGTCAGAAAGAGATCCCTGACGATCGATGGTATTGCCAAAAACATCAAACATCCGTGAGAAAATACCTTTACCTATGGGTGCCATAATGGTACCCCCTGTATTCTTTACCATCATTCCACGGGCAAGACCTTGAGTGGGTGTCAAAGCAATTCCCCTGATACAGTTCGAATCAAGCTGAGAGAGTACTTCAATAGCTATCTGATCGTCCTTACCAGCGTACAACAACGTATAAATGGGTGGGAGATGGTCGTCGAAACGGACATCCACCACACTTCCACGAATTGAAACGACTTTGCCGGGAAGAGAATCCCTACTGGTTTTCGATATAGCATCCGTTACGCCCATGTGAGTTGGTTTTTGGCAATTAGCGGTTTTTGTACATAAGGCAGGAATGCTCAGAATACAGGTAGAATGCAATAATTCTTTTTGAGAAATGATAGACAAGTTAAACAAATTTTTCATACCAAAGTAATTTTAGCGGTTTTTTTAGAACAGACTTTCAAGTCATTTAGACCTGAAAGTCTAAACCAATATTTACTAACTTAGACCCGGACAAAAGCTTTCATTTAGTTGTTATTATTATTTTCTGTTTCAAATGATTGACCAGGGAACTGTTGACCGGATTTTTGAAGCCTCCCAAATTATGGATGTTGTTCAGGATTATGTTACCCTGAAACGCCGTGGGGTCAATTATTTAGGATTGTGTCCTTTCCATAATGAGAAGACACCTTCGTTTACAGTTTCTCCATCAAAAAACATATATAAATGTTTTGGTTGTGGAAAAGGTGGAAACCCGGTAACCTTTGTGATGGAATATGAAAAAATCAGCTACTATGAGGCGTTAAAGCTTTTGGCAAAACGTTATAATATAGAGATTGTAGAAACACAGCAAACAGAGGAAGCCATTCAGCAAAGGACAGACCGCGAAAGCATGCTGATCGTTTCCGATTTTGCCCGAAAAACATTTATAAATGACTTATTTAACGATAACGAAGGAAGAACAGTTGGTCTGAGTTATTTTAAAGAGCGGGGGTTTCGGGAGGATACCATCCATAAGTTTGAGCTTGGCTACTGCCTGGAGGAACGCGACCATTTTACAAAAAGGGCTCAGAAAGAAGGGTATAAGCTTGAATACCTGGTAAAAACAGGGTTGACAGTTCACAACGAAGGTTATTCGCCCTTTGACAGGTTTTTGGGACGAGTCATGTTCCCTATTCACGATCTCACGGGTAAAGTGATTGCCTTTGGCGGTCGGGTAATGAAAACCGATAAAAAGATAGCCAAATATCTTAATTCACCGGAATCCGAAATATACCACAAAAGCAATGTACTGTATGGTATATTTCATGCCAAAAAGGCAATTATACAAGAGAATAAGTGTTACCTGGTAGAGGGTTATACCGATGTCATTTCCATGCATCAGGCAGGAGTTGAAAATGTGGTGGCTTCATCCGGTACATCTTTAACAGTTGAGCAAATAAGACTGGTCAAGCGGTTTACCAACAATATTACTGTCCTGTATGACGGGGATCCGGCAGGAATCAAAGCGTCATTGCGTGGTATCGATCTTATTCTGGAAGAAGGTATGAATGTGCGTGTCATTCTGCTTCCTATGCCGGAAGATCCTGACTCATTTGCCCGTTCGCACAGCACCTCAGAACTGACGGATTACCTGCATAAGCATGAAACTGATTTCATTCATTTCAAAACAAACCTGCTGCTTTCTGATGCTGAAAACGATCCCATTAAGCGCGCCCAGGCAATTACTGAAATTGTAAAATCCATAGCCTTTGTGCCCGATGGGATTACAAGATCATTGTTACTACGAGAATGTGCAAATTTGCTTCAGGTGGAAGAAGGTGTTCTGGTAACTGAAGTTAATAACCAGCGCAGGTCGGCTGCAGAAAAAAAGTTTAGCAAAGAAACGCCCGCTGTTATAAGCCAGCCTCTGGATCAAAAGGTGGTTACTCGTTTAGAAATTAGTGATATTGAGGTGGTAGAAAAGGAAATTGTTCGTTTAATGCTCAATTATGCTACCATGCCATTGTTTGAACTTAAGAATGAGGACGATGAGGTGATTCGTGAAGTTACCGTGGAAGAATATCTGGTTAAGGAGATTGAACGCGATGAACTGGAATTTAATCATCCCGTTTACGGGAAGATTTTCCAGGAATTTCAACATTTTGTGAACAGTAGCCAACTAATAGACAGTAAATATTTTATAAATCATCCGGAAACAGATATTAGCCGTACCACAGCCGACTTGATTTCACAAAAGTATGAACTCAGCAAACGCTTTAAAAAGAGGGAAGTGTTCCTCGAAACTGAGGATATGAAACTAAAGACCATTGTCCCCGAAATTATTCTAACTTACAAAAGCAAACGTATTAACTTGATTGTAAAACAACTACAGTCTCAACTTTTACAACTTCAAAAAGAAGGTCAGGCTGATGCATTCCTTGAACTACAGCAACGGTTGATTTTGTTAAACAATCTTAAACGTGAACTTTCCAAAAGCCTCAGAGACAGAATAATCATTTAAGTCTCGATTTTCTTGATAAATTGACATTTATAATTTAACTTTAAAAGAAAAATTCAAATCACATACTAACAATGGTTTTCTAACTACTGACTTTAAATGAGTTTTTATGACACTCGATTTGATACAATACCTTAAAGACCGCTATGCAGAAAGAGATACGGCCAGTTCCGACCCGGGACCTGTTGTTACCATAGCCAGAGAGACCGGCTGTCCGGGACGTAAAGTGGCACAGTTGCTGATGGAAGTTCTTAATCAACGCTATCATAAGGAGAATAGGAAGATCTGGAAATGGGTCGGCAAGGAAGTATTTGACGAAGCAGCCAAAGAGCTTGAACTCGAGAAAGTAGAAGTCCAGAAGGTTTTTAAGGA
>DATBXH010000426.1:0-2534 GCA_036514375.1 Bacteroidales bacterium
CAACAGCATCCCGAGCCGTATTGCTAAAAATGAACTGATGAGGGATCTGATACCTGGCATAACCCCTGTAATTGGTCACTAATTCATCAGACTTAACACTATCAATCTTACATTGGCCTTTTACCAGGAAACAATAATCAGAACTAATACCAACTGACCGGCCATATTTGGTAAACAATTGCTGGGGATTTACATGTAACAACGAGTCGAAAACCTTAATCTCTATGGCTTTCTGCAAAACCCCTTTCAATTTGTTTTTCCAAAAATAGTCAACCTGTTCTTTGGGTTTAAAATTCTTTACCAGATCCTTTTGCCGTTTCTCGTCCAGTTTTTCAATATATATTGAATTATAAACAACAACGGCGCTTATAACAACTACGACCAGGGTAAGGATGATATTTTTATATTTCATAGATTATCAGCTATTATCCTTTAGTCATTCGGTATTTGTTGCTGCAAAAAGCCAACAACGAGCCGCTAAAGTTTATTTCTTTTTTCCGTAAGGTATGTAGTTTTGCGCGTTATCCTTTGTGACCAGTTCCACTGCAACCGGCACTTTTTGCGGAAAATCATGTTTCCCTTTTATATACTCGTCTGCATATTCGGCAGCAGTTCTGGCCATTGTCTTAGGGAACTGCATACCGGTAGCTTCAATTTTACCCTCCTTAATGGCATCTATTACATCTGCAGCACCATCGAATCCGAATATCTTAATTTGACCTGTCTTATTAGCTGCAAAAATCGCCTGGTAGGCTCCCATGGCCATGGCATCATTACCACAAAATACAGCATTAATGTCAGGATGGGCCTGCAACATCGATTCCATAACTTCCATAGCTTTATTTCTGTCAAAATCTGCACTTTGTTGAGCCACCATTTTGATATCGGGATATCTGTCTACCACACTATGAAAGCCTTTTGACCTATTCCAGGTGTTATTATCTCCAACAATACCAAGCAGTTCGACATATTTCCCTTTGCCATTGAGCTTTTTGACAAAATATTCGCCAAGCAATACACACCCGGAATAATTATCCGAAAGAATCTGAGAAGTAGCGGCATCTTTTGAGTTTATTTCACGGTCCATGCAGAATACCGGGATTCCAGCGTCCTTAGCGGCCTTTACATTCACAATAGAACCATTGGCGTCCGTGGGATTGAATAAAATTGCCTTATATCCGGAGGCAATGATATTGTCAAAATGTTCCGTTTCTTTTGATGGGTTGTTCTGCGAATCGAATATAACAGCCTCGTAGCCAAGCTCGGTCGCGCGTTGTTTGGCAGTCTCACCCAAAACCACAAACCAGGGATTATTTAATGTAGAAATAACCACTGCCACCTTGGGTTTCCCTTCATTTTTCGAGGCGCATGATTTACAGCCCGTAAAAGAAACAATAATTGACAGCCCTAAAAAAAGCTTTGAAAGTAGTTTCATGAGTTAATAATTTTAATATTAGTGTCTTAATAATAAGCCCCGTAATAAATCCTCAGGGTTTTAAAAACCCTGAGGATTTTCTGATATTATTTCGCCAAAATAAGACTTACAGCATGATTCCATCCGCTATAAAGCTTATCCCTCTCTGTCTGAGTCATACCGGGTGATACTTTATTTTTGCAAGTGTACAATTCTTCCAATTGACTCAAACTGCCCCATACTCCTGTTCCTAATCCTCCCGCCAAGGCAGCACCCAGTGCCGATGCTTCCTCTATATCACTCACTGCAATTGGAGCTCCAAGCATATCCGATTGAAACTGCATAAGAAATTCGTTCCTGGTTGGTCCCCCATCTACTCGGATTTCAGCAAGCTCAATACCAGCCTTCTGTGCCATCAGGCCCAGCAAATCCTTTACCTGATAAGCAATTGATTCAAGTCCGGCCCTAACAATATGAGCCTTTTGAGTACCTCCGTGGATACCGGAGATATTTGCTCTGGCCTGATTATCCCAGTATGGTGCACCCAGTCCGGCAAAGGCAGGCACAAAATATACACCCTCGGTAGAAGAAACGGATTTAGCAATGACTTCCGATTCTGCTGACTTATTGATCAGACCGAGGGAGTCAGCCATCCATTTGATGGTTGCTCCTGTGCTATGGATATTTCCTTCGAACACATAGTCTGTCTTTCCCTTAATAGCAAAGCCTACTGATGTTACCAACCCCCTAGGGGCCTCCAAAGGCGTGGAACCAATATTCATCATCACTGACGAACCTGTTCCGTAAGTTACTTTTGATAAACCCTTGTGATAGCATCGCTGCCCGAATAATGCAGCATGAGAATCTCCTAATACTCCACAAACCGGTATTTCTTTTTCAAGAATGCCACTTAACGTGGTATAACCAAAAATATGGTCTGCAGGTTGTACCTCAGGAAGTATATTTCGTGGAACATCAAACAATCGGCAGATCTCCTCATCCCACTGTAAAGTATGTATATTAAAGAGTAACGTTCTGCAAGCATTTGAAAAATCGGTAGCATGAGTCGCACCATTAGTAAGTTTCCAAATCAGCCATGAATCAATGGTTCCTGCAGCTA
>DATBXH010000427.1:0-3597 GCA_036514375.1 Bacteroidales bacterium
TTCATAACCATCCATATCCGGCAAGCCAATGTCCATTAGCACCAGATCGATGGGTTGGTTTTTTGATATTTCAACGGCTTCTTTGCCGTTTTCGGCTTGCAGAATATTCGAACCTGTACGCGAAAGTATTTCTTTCAGGTATTCTAAATTATACAAGTCATCTTCAACGATGAGGATGGTTTTATCTGAGAGGTTTTTCCCGTTTGGCTTTTTGTATCCGTTAGTAACATGATTTGATGGTTGTACTGTTTTATAGGGGACGGTAAAAGAAAAAGTACTACCTTTATTGGGTTCGGATTCAAGAGATATCTCACCGCCCAAAAAGCTTACCAGTCCTTTTACGATAGATAACCCTAAGCCTGTACCTCCTATGGTTTTTTCAGGGCTTTGCGGGAGCCTCGCGAAACTTTCAAAAATTATTTTTTGTTTATCGGCAGGAATGCCGATGCCTGTATCGGATACATAAAACACAAGCTTATTGCCTGCGTATTTGCAACCGCCTACTACCCTGCCTTTATCGGTAAACTTAAAAGCATTACTGAGAAGATTTGCAAATATCTGTTTCAGTTTAACTTTATCCGTAATAATGATCGTATCCGACGGATCGCAGAGGGCATGCATACTAAACTTTAAATGTGATTTGCCAATCCTTTTTTGGTACACGTTAAAGGAAGAAGTTAGCTCATCAAATAATTCGTTCAGGCTGCATTCTTCCGGTTCAGCATGTAATTGACCGGATTCAATTTTAGAGATATCGAGTATATCGTTAATGATATCAAGTAAATTGTTACAACTTTGACTAATGACTCCGGAAAAATTTTCGAGCTGCGCCTTGTCATTGTAATAGTCCTTCATCAGACCGGCAAACCCCATGATGGCATTCATAGGTGTGCGAATCTCATGGCTCATGTTATGGAGAAAAGCTGTTTTGAGACGGTCGCTTTCTTCGGCTTTTTCTTTGGCTTTGATAAGTTCTTCTTCCATCTTCTTCCTGTCGTCGATGATAAATTCAATGCCATCGAAACAAATCCATCCATCTTCAATTTTCCGTGGTGTCGATACGCAATTCACCCAGATATATTCTCCGTTCGACGATCGTATCCTAAACTCACAGTTGAACGAACTCATTTGCCGCACCGCTTCTTCTTCCCCTTGTTTGAGTTGTTCGATATCATCTTCATGAATAGAAGCATATAACTTAGCTGCATCATTCAGGATGTCTTCTTTTTTTATTCCATGGATGCTTTGGACATTATCACTTAGATACAGGAATTTTCTTTGGTTGTCTTTCATGGCCACCTGGTAGATCATTCCGCTGGGCAGGTTTTTACCTATCACTTTTATTTGCTCATTTTTTTTATACAATTCATCGAGGTACTCACGCTGTCTTATATAAGGCTCGTTGATCAGCTTTACAAAACACTCCATATAGATATACAGGAAAGAAAGAAATTTAAAGATATGCCCAAGCATATTAAATATGCCGTATACGTCGTAATACAGCGTAAACATGAACTCGGAAAGAATGGTAAAAAGAAGGGCATATCTCAGAAATGAATATTCGGACGCTTCTTTGCTTTTCATGATAAAAAAGGCGGCCAGAGCCAGGATTAAAATAATCATGTATTCCGATACTATTTTGAACCAGGTTAAACCAATGCCGTCAACATAGCAGGTGGGAAAATTCTTAAAGTAAAGCACAGATAACGGTGCGAATATGGATACCATAATGGTTACAACGACGACCCCGATATAAAGCCTTTTATAATACTGTTTTCGAATGCGTCCTATCAATAAAAGACTAAAAATAAGTAAAGCGATGCTTTCAAAATATCGTCCTATGATCCAGAATTGAGTGGGTTCGTCGGTAGTAATGTGGGAAAAAATACCCATTCGTTTAAACGTGAGCGTATGAAAGAAATCGATTATTGTAACACCCCCAAATGCAACGGCAAGAAAGTCGAATGATTCGATACTTCTTTGTTTTATCCTTGCAAATGACAGAAAGAACAACGATCCCCCAATGATAATGGCAGACAACTCAACAATGGCATGAAAAATCAAATAATTGAAGAAACCAATTCCTCCCAGCAAAATCACAAAAGGAACAGAATAAACCAGGATGTTCGTTTTTCTAGCGTCCTTCATTTCATAGATAGTTGTTAAACGAAAGTTACGATAGAATTTACACATAACTTTATTAAATTGCAAAAAACTATCTATGAAGCAGATGTGGCGGGAGGAAGACGGAGATGGTTCCGCGTTAACAGGGTATGTTCTCTATCTGCTGTAGTTTATTTCGGTAACAATTTCATAATGTTCCGAAAAATCATCATGTCTCTTGAGGATTTGCCTTGCTTTTTGAGGAACATACGATGTTTCATAATTGTCGCCTGCAAATTCTTTTACAGCGGCCAAATCGTCGAATATCATGATGGTCACGAATTCA
Source organism: Bacteroidales bacterium (assembly GCA_036514375.1). Classification (GTDB taxonomy): domain Bacteria; phylum Bacteroidota; class Bacteroidia; order Bacteroidales; family JAAUTT01; genus JAAUTT01. The sequence continues at coordinate 2,450 of DATBXH010000427.1, forward strand.
ACTTCATCTTTCAATGGCCGTTTTAAAAGGCTCATCCTCCGGTATCCTTTTATCTTTTTTTGTTCAACACCCGGGAATACTTCGGTTTTAAGCAGGTTTTCGTATTTTCCTGCATTTTCTTTGGTTGTATAACCATACCAGATTCTTGCGATCATAATTTTTCAGATTAATTTGTTTTTATGTGTTACATTCATTTTTTCACTTCAAAAGTGAAAAGAAATGAAATGAGGAGGTTAAGAAATCTTGCTCTTTTTCGGATCAGAAGTTTTTTCGGTAAACCGAAGGCGGACAGCCGAATTTTTTCCGGAAAGCCTCGTTAAAATGCTCTTTACAATTGAATCCCGACTGATAACTGATTTCCTTTAACTGCAGGTTTGAGTTCCGGATCAGGAACTCGGCGTTCTTTAAACGGGTATCCAGAAGGAACTGATATGGCGAATAATCGGTCACCTTCTTAAAGATCCTGGAAAAATGAAACGGGCTGACGTGACAATAACCTGCAATGTCGGTTAACGAAATATCCTCGATATAATTATGGCTAATGTAATTTTTAGCCTGTTCGATGGTTTGAAGATGGTGTTTTTTAAGATTGGTGTTCAAAGCTTTGTGATCCGTTTGGTCAGTAATCCTGTCGAGAAACCATTCGAGCAGTTCCATCACGAGGATGTCGATAGCAATTTTCACCGGGTATTTGCCACGAATTTGCTGAAGTACCAGGAAATGCAAATACTCAACATCGGGGTTTGTCTTTACCAAAACGGACTGGATGTCGGTATTCTCAAAGAAAGATTCGGATTGCCCGGGTTGTACATGTTTAATGGTTTCGTAGAAATAACCGGAAAAATCAAAGATGGTGCATTCATCAGGGATATGATGCATGTGTTCGACAATATGCTCACTGCCGGGTTTGTCGACAATGGCGTATCCGTTGTACGAATCGAAATTTCCGCGGAAAACTTTGTAAGTAAAATTTCCCTTACGGATGAAGCTGATGTTAAACGACGTTGAAAATTCGGGCATTGATTTGTGCCCGCCTTTGCACTTACACTTAAAATCGATGACTTTATAAAAATCCGACGAATATAAGACGGTAATATCAGCATTCATATCACGAGCCTTTTAGTGGATTGCTCCCGAAAGTTAAGGAT
>DATBXH010000428.1:0-5268 GCA_036514375.1 Bacteroidales bacterium
GGTTAATACGCGATTTATCAAACCTCCTGGGTAAAAAAGTAAACTTCTCCATCAAAGGCGAGGATACGGAATTAGATAAAAACATTGTCGACATCATTGCTGAACCTATCATGCACCTGATCCGCAACTGTATCGACCATGGAATAGAAATGCCTGAAAAGCGCAAGGAACAAAAAAAGGACGAAACAGGTACCATTTTCTTCAATGCTTATGAATCGGGGAACAATATTTTCATCCAGGTTGGCGACGATGGTAAAGGCATCGACACGGATTACATCTACCGGAAAGCTGTTGATATGGGATTCGTTCAGGCTGGTACGCAATTAAGCGAGAAAGAAATATTCGATCTGATTTTTCTTCCCGGCTTTTCAACAGCCCAAAACCTCACCGAAGTCTCAGGCCGGGGTGTGGGCATGGATATTGTACAGAAAAAGATTCATGAGATCAGGGGCGAGATCTTTATCGAATCCGCCAAAGGAAAGGGTACCACTTTCACGATCAAACTGCAGCAAACCATATCCATTATAGAAACCTTACTCGTGAAAACAGGAAAATCGGTCTATGCCATTCCTATCGAAGATGTTGAATCGTGCGACATCGAAGAACATGAAAACATCGTTAACAGCCAAAGCAACCTTTTACGTTTCAATGGCGAGCTGATACCTTTCCTTCATTTGCGCGAAAGATTCCTGTCAGGTTCGGAATTCCTGGAAAAGGAAAAACTCATTGTCATTAACAGACAAGGTAAAAAGTATGCGATTGTAGCCGACGAAATCATCGGAAAACACCAGGCTGTGATCAAACCATTGAGCAAGACCTTTCAATCCGTCAATTTCCTTTCCGGTGCAAGCATCCTGGGCGATGGATCCATTGCTTTACTAATCGATACCGAGAAATTAAAGGATCTGCTCACGGTCCGCTAAATTCCAGGCATATCAAATGCAAATAATATTAATCCGCTATATATGAATAAACAAACATTTTTGACTTTTTTACTGGGACGCGAATGTTTTGCGGTCAATGTGGTGAAAGTACTCGAAGTACTCGAAAAACAATATATCACGCAAGTACCGCAAGCTCCTGCCCATATCCTTGGAATTATCAATTTCAGGGGCGATATCCTTCCTGTTGTCGATACACGACAAAAGTTCAATCTTCCTTCGCTGAGTATCGAAGATAAGACGTTCATCATTGTATATGATGTCAGCGACGAAGCCAATAAGATTATCATTGCAGCTACGGCCGATGCGGTAAAGGATGTGATTGAGATCTCCGATGATGAGATTAAACCTGTTCCGGAAATGGGCATCAGCTACAACGTTAAATACATATCAGGCGCCGTACGCCGGAACGAGGAATTCATTCTGCTGCTCGATATAGAGAAAGTATTCTCTCTTTCCGACAAAGAAACTATTGAAGCATTGCCCGTAACGGAAACGAACGAGCCAACCATTGCCTGATCAATAGTATTCAAAATATCAAATAATATAAACTAAAATAGTAATACAATGAAAAATTTATCCATTCGAATCAAGATTTTATTTGGCTTTCTGGCCGTGGTTACCATACTTATTATCATGGGAGCTTTTTCCCTGCTGCAACTAAACAGTGTCAACGATCACACAAAAGACATTACAAAGCACTGGATACCCAGTATTAATCATGCAACGGAAATTGACAAGGCTTTTACCCTTTTCAGAATCAAGGAATACAGGTATATGCTTGTTTTTTCAAAGGAAGATGCTGAGAAAACAGTAACGGAAATGGACGGTATAAAAACGAATATTGAAAATTCGTCCAAGGACTTTCAGAAAATAATCGTTACCGACGAAGGGAATCGTTTGTTTAGTTCTTTCCGGGCAGATTATAGCAAATACCTGGAAGAAAACAAAAAAATTATCGATCTGGGAAAAGAGGGTAAAATGGTTGAGGCCAAGGCAGCACTGAGCGCTAAATCTCTCGATTATTATTATTCCATTTCAGCTACACTTAAAAAATTGGTAGAGCTCAGCACGAAAGGCAGCGATGCAGCTTCTGCTGAAGTAGAGAGAACCTATGATTCCGCACTTTGGCTGATCATCGCTATCATATTTATTTCAGTGATCACAAGCGTTCTGATTGCCATTTACATTGCCAACGTTATCTCAAAAGGTGTTAGCAAAATGCAGGTTGCAGCACAAAAAATTGCAATAGGCGATATGAATGTCGATCTTCAGGTAGACAGTAAAGACGAAATAGGAAAGCTGGCCGAAGCATTCAGGAATCTGGTTGAAACCCTGAAGAAGATTGCCGAGAACGCCAAGCTGATATCAAAAGGCGATCTCACCGTTTCGCTTGCCAAGCGTTCAGAGAACGACGAATTGCTTGGATCATTGGCTGAGATGGTTTCCAAACTTAACGAAATTGCGGCTCAGATAACCGAAGCAGCCAATAATGTAGCGATAAGCAGCAATGAGATGAGCAGCACAGCCACTCAATTGTCGCAAGGTGCAAACGAACAGGCATCTTCTGCCGAGGAGATCTCATCTTCCATAGAAGAAATGACAACGACCATTCAGCAGAACAGTGATAATGCCAACCAAACGGAAAAAATCGCGGTAACTTCCTCACAGGGTATCGATGAGGTAAACAAGGCATCTTTACGAAGCCTGGAAGCCATCAGGCAAATTGTTGAAAAAATAAAAGTAATCAACGCCATTGCCGAAAAAACAGATATCCTGGCTATCAATGCCGCTATTGAAGCTGCCCGTGCCGGTGAACATGGAAAAGGATTTGCCGTGGTAGCCGCAGAAGTCAGAAAACTGGCCGAAACAAGCCAGAAAGCAGCCATTGAAATTAACCAGTTTTCGGCAGGCAGCTTAAAAATAACGGAGGACACCAGTATTCTCATGTCGAAGATAATCCCCGATATTCAAAGAACAGCACAATTGGTTCAGGAGATAGCCGCATCATCGGCCGAACAGAGTTCAGGCGCCAATATGATTGCGAAAGCCATTGAGCAATTATCGCAGGTAACTCAGGAAAATTCGGCTTCTGCGGAGGAAATGAGCTCCAGTTCGGAGGAACTTGCCAGCCAGGCAGAAATGCTGAAAGATACCATCGCATTCTTTAAAACGGACAAACAGATCAATGTAACGCCGCATATTAAACATCCGGCACCTAAAAAATCTGTTCCAATGCAGCAACCGGTACATAAGCAGACCAAAGGAGTAGATATCGTCATAGACAATGATCATTCGGAATTTGGATTTGAGAAATACTAATTTCCAAAGGATACACCCTTTAAAAGGCTGCCATGTTACGGCAGCCTTTTTTATTAAATATCCCCGTCTATGTATGTTTACATTGCTCCATTGTAAATATACAATGGAACAATGTATATAAACAATGAACCGTTGTATATATACATTGAAACAATGTATATATACATTAAGCCAATGTAAACATACAATGAATCAATGTAAACATACATTGGACCATTGTAAATATACATTGAGGCAATGTAAACATACTTTGAACCAATGTAAACATACAATGAGACAATGTAAACATACATTGAAGCAATGTAAACATACAATGGCTGTATCTCAACAAATATCGGGGGTTTAAAAATCCGAGAAAGTGGATTGTAAGTTTACTTAACTCCGTTACCGGTTAATTTGATCTATCTTATAGTTAGCATTCGTGCGATGCTTTCTCCTGTGTTTTCAAGCAAATGAGGAGTTGTTTTCAAAGCTTCTTCCAAAGGCATGGGTTTATTGATCACAGACATCATGGCACTCACTCCCATCGAATAAAGTACTTCGGCGCCTTCAGCGATAGTTCCTGCTACCAAAATAACAGGCTTTTTATGTTTTTTTGCCAGTTGGGCCACACCGAAGGCTGTCTTACCAAAGGGTGTCTGGCCATCCACCTTGCCTTCGCCTGTAATAACAATGTCTGCGTTTGCAATCTTTTGCTCCAGCCTGGTTACACTGGCCACAAGGTCAAAGCCCCTCACCAGTTTTGCGTCCAGAAAGGCCACCAGCCCTGCTCCCATCCCTCCTGCTGCGCCCGCACCAGGGAGTGTTTCAACATCTTTTCCCAATTGTTCTTTTATTACCCTGGCCAACGAAACCAGGTTAGCATCGAGTTCCTTAACCATTCCGGTATCGGCTCCCTTTTGCGGACTATACACAGCCGAAGCTCCATCCGGTCCGGTCAACGGATTGGTTACATCGCATGCTACCAGGATTTCCGTATCGGATATCCTGGCATCCAGGCCGGAGATATCTATTTTCCGAATCCTGCCGACTTCGCCGCCACCCGCTGAAACCGGATTGTTTTTTTCATCGAGAAACTTTACTCCCAGCGCCATGGCAATGCCTACACCGGCATCGTTTGTAGCACTTCCCCCAATGCCAAGGATGATGGTTTTACAATCATTATCCAGTGCCGTCTTTATCAGCTCGCCCGTACCAAATGAAGTAGTAACCCATGGATTACGTTCGCCCTCCGAAACAAGCATCAAACCGGAAGCCGCAGCCATCTCTATAAGGGCAGTGCGTACGGGAATGAATCCTATAAAGGAAGAAATTTGTCGCATCAACGGATCGTGCACGGTTATTCTTATCGTTTCTCCTTTCACTGAGGAGAGAATCGTTTCCACCGTGCCTTCGCCGCCGTCGGCCAAAGGAACGAGATCGAACAACCAGTCGGGAATTACTTTGATCATGCCTGCTTTCAAATAATTGGCCACTTCCCTGGAACTCAAAGCGTCTTTAAAAGAATCCGGAGCGATAAGAATATTCATGGTTACTGATAATGTTGCACAAAGATAAGATTTTGAGACAGTTTTATTCTTCAAAAAAGATGTATCACCGGAAAGGCATGAACTCTTAAATCATCTTTTTTGTTTGAAATGATATAAAATAACGTGAGATAGACAAAAAATATTTAGATTTCAAATAATTATATTGATTTCAATTTTGAATCTATCTCACCACCCCTGCCCCTCCTTAAAAAGGAGGGAAAACTTGGGCATTGCTAAACTCAAGTTATAGCCCCTTCTTAAGGGGTTGGGGTTAAATGTTTTCAAATTAGATAAATACTATAATGTCTTATGTTGAGTTTACGTTAAAACAGGTAAAGGAGAAGATTGAAAAGTAGTTTCTCAATTTCAATAATATATTAGCATGAACAAAATGGATATACAATACCTGAAAAAGGTAACGGTAAAGGTGGAGATTTGGTCGGATGTGGTTTGTCCCTGGTGTTATATCGGAAAAC
>DATBXH010000429.1:0-3167 GCA_036514375.1 Bacteroidales bacterium
TATACAGTTCCCCAGAAATTAGTATCCATAAGTTTATGAAGAATTTGTAAATCAAGATCTTTGAACAATGCTCTCATGGATATACCAGCGTTGTTGATAAGGACATCTATTCGACCAAAATGTTTTATAGTTTCAATAATAAGATTCTTGCAATCTTTCTCTATACTGACATCAGCTTTTATTGCCAGCACATCCGGATTATAGAACTTAATTTCACGTTCTACCTCTAAAAGCTTTTCCAGTGTCCTGGCTGCCATAACTATCTTAAATCCTTTGGCAGAAAATTCCCTGGCACAAGCTAAACCAATTCCAGATGAAGCACCGGTGATTATAACGACCTTTTTATCCATTTTGCAAAAACAATTGTAATATTAAAAACGCAGTAAATTTAATGATAAAGAGTTTGTGTTTTAAAAATCAGGCTAAGAATTACGGCCTTGTCATTTAATATCCTGAAAAGCAATAAATAAATGGCATTCACTAAAAATAATTAGTTTTTTTTTCTTAATCTGTTTGGAGAAAAAGATAATGTATCTATCTTTGCACCGCTTTTAAACAAAAGCCGATTCAGTAGCTCAGCTGGTAGAGCACATCCCTTTTAAGGATGGGGTCCTGGGTTCGAATCCCAGCTGGATCACAGAAACCTTGATGTTAAAAACTTCAAGGTTTTTTATTTTATGATAATCATAGATTTATTTGTTCAAGGATAGCCTTATTAATTTTCTTAACTAATAGTGGGCCCTCGTATATAAATCCCGAATAAAGTTGCACCAAAGATGCCCCAGCCTTAATCTTTTCAAGGGCATCTTCAGGCGACATAATTCCGCCGACTCCTATTATTGGAATCTTACCACTGGTCTTTTCTGAAATGTAACGAATTATCTCAGTTGAACGATTGCGTAATGGTAAACCACTCATTCCTCCATTTCCGATTTTCTTGATTTCAGTTTCACGTGCCGATAAATTATACCTGGCCGTGGTGGTATTTGTTGCTACAATGCCGTCGATTTGGGTCTCATTCACAATATCTATTACTTCGTCGATTTGCGAAAAATTAAGGTCTGGTGATATCTTTAAGAGGATTGGTTTTATCTTGGACATTCTTGAACGCTCATTCATTAAGTCTATTAATATTTCCATGAGCGAGTCCTTATCCTGGAGTTCATGCAGATCGGAAATATTGGGACAACTAACGTTAACTACAAAATAATCAACATAATCATAAAGCTTTTGAAAAGTAGTGACATAATCTTTTACAGCTTGATTATTAGGTGTTAATGTGTTCTTTCCAAGATTCCCACCAATGATAATTCTAGTTTTGCGCCTTCTTAGATTTTTTACAACTTCATCGGCACCTAAGTTATTAAATCCCATTCTGTTAATAAGAGCCTTATCAGTGGGTAGCCGAAATGACCGAGGTTTAGGGTTACCAGGTTGTCCTTTGGGGGTTACTGTGCCTATTTCTATAAAAGAAAACCCAAGATTAGAAAACTCATTAAAGAATGCTGCATTTTTATCAAAACCTGCGGCTAAACCAACAGGGTTATCGAACTCCAAGCCGAACACTGTACGCTTTAATGCCGGGTGCTTAACCCTACAAAATCGATAAGTAAGATAGGCAATCCCGGGAATATAAAACGAGATTTTGATAATTGCAACGACAAGATGATGGACTGTTTCGGGATAAATTCGAAATAAAACCGGACGGATAAAAGTTTTGTACATTAAATTTTTGACAGCAAAGTTAGTTAACTTTTATAAATTATTTAACTGCCTTAAATTCCTCGAATGTTTTATCCGAATAAAATATTAGAATTTTATCTATTTGTTTTGAAGGCAAAATTTCCGATTCAGGTACGGATTGTACATTTTTATCACTTTCTGGAGAAGATAATTTTTCCTCTGGTTTTTGAAATAAATCGGAATGCTTTACTGCTGGCATAGAAGGTTGGGGTGTAAATAAGTTCATCTGTTCGACCTTTTTGTACATTGAACCGTTTCCCAACAAAAGCCAATCGGCATTAAGATTTTTATAATGTATTAAAATTTTCTGAATAAACTCAAAGCTTGGATTATTGCGACCCGAAAGAATATGGGAAACACTAGATCGCTGAACCCCAATCTCATCTGCAAATTTAGTAGCAGATAATCCTTCCTGATTAAGGAATTTATTAATCCGGTCTTTCATTCATGTATTTTCACAAATGTAAAAATAATCTATTTAACAATTGTAACAAAAATGAAAGCTATTATCTTTTCACAATTGTAATCAAGATACATTTGTAATATAAAGAAGGGTTTTTCTTCATTATTAATTCGTGCTCTATTTGTATGGCAAGACTATGCCTTATTTTACGGCTTTAATATAACTTATCAAAGTTTAATTTGTTGCTGAGGCTTGATGAGAAAGAGAAAATTTATCCAGGTTTCGAGAACAAGGTCCTTAATAAAATAGTTAATCATAATCAATGACAGCCAGCATCATTATAAAATAAATTATCTATTTAGGCTATAATTTGAATATTATATATTTAAACTGCTTATTTATATATTTGCTATTAAAGTACTGGTATTAAAAATAATAACGTTAATATCTGGATAGATATTGAATAAATAGCATTAAGAATTAAATAATGTAATGTTTCACTTAAATTTTAATAAGATATACTTAGATTTAATACACTGGTTTTTAAATTACTATATTAATTTAATTACCAGTTTCGTGTTGGATACAAATCTAAACAAAAGAAGAGTTAACTTTGTAAAATATATTGAACTATATCTGTAGTTACATTTGTAAATGTAGAATTCATGGTCACAACTGTAAACCTTGTTGATAAAATATTGACCTAACATTTTCAATAATGTTAACAGATATTAAAATCTATAACATATCATGAAGATAATAGTCCCTTGTTTCGATGAAAATTTCAACTTTTGGAGAAGGCGCTATCTGATTCTCTCCTTGGATACGGTTCGTAATTTTGGCAGAAATTGGATTAATGGGAAATCAGTGCATCATACAAAACTTCCACAGGGTGTTTTGCTATCCGACCAGTTCCATCCTTTATTTGATGTCTGCAACTAGTGCCTGGAGCTACAATAATTGTTTTTTGGTCAGCCTTCCTGACTTCGGGGAAAAGAACCAATTCCCCCACCTTTTTCGA